>NZ_MKEQ01000004.1:61653-112485 GCF_001875655.1 Enterobacter hormaechei ATCC 49162 | reverse complement strand
GATTCACCGCGTGCGTGCTGGCGATACGCACCTGCCGGGTCAGGGAAGATAGTGACCTGAGACTTCCAGCGCCAGAAACGACGCTCCAGCTCATCACACACTTCAGCCGTGTTGGATGAGAACAGCACAACCTCGTCCACGGCCCACAGCTCACCATTTGGCTGCGGCTGCAGGATGACCGATGACATAGGGTCGATGTTGAAGTCCTGACCAACCCAGATCGGCAGTTTCGGATTGAACTGGAGTGGCTTCACATGCACATTGCGGTCGAACGGGTAGTAAACGCGTCCGGACATGTTTTCGAAGCTGGCCAGGTATTCCTGCGCGAACGATTTAGGGTCCATATCGTTCTTCGCCGCTTCGATTTCCGCGCTCGGTACGAACGGAGAATCGGCCGTAACGAACTGCCAGCTCTTCCACTGCCCTTTGCGTTGCAAATCTTTGTTCTGACCGATAGTCCACAGCTTGTGGAACTCGGAGAAGCCTTTTGGCGTACCGATGATCAGCGCACCGCCACGGGTAGAGGACAGTGTCGGACGCAGTACCTTGTACCAGGTGTCAGGCTTCATATCCTGAAATTCATCGAGCACCACGAAGTGCAGTGCCACACCACGAAGCGTATCGGGCTTATCCGCACCTTTCAGCGCGATTTCAGAGCCGTTCTTCAGCACGATGGTCATCGTGGTGTCGTTTTTCTTACGAACCCATTTACGAGGCAGAACTTCCTGCAGGTCATCCCACAAGATCTGGCGAGCCATCTGGTAAGTCGGTGCGACGTACCAGACACGTTGCTTTTTCTCTTTGGCTGCCGCGCGGATGATGGTGGAGATCGACAACCGGGATTTACCCCAGCGTCGACCCGCACACACCACTTTGAAACGATGTGGCGACTGGAAGACTTGCATCTGCCCAGAATGCAGCTGTACGAGACTCAGAGACGACGGGATGGCCATAGTTAGACGCTCCCATCACTTTCATCACCAGACGCGTCAGAATCGCCCTCTGCTTCGCTCAGTGCTTCCTCTTCGAGTGACTCAAGCAGATCGTCATCAATCAGATCCGGCTCATCATCTTCCTTACGCAGCTGCGCCACCTGGGAAGGCGTAAGTTCGCCAAATACCAGGTTCGGGATTTCGTCTTCTTCGTTCTCAGCGCGATCCATACCGAGCGCTTTCGAGGATATTTCGAAGCACTTAGCGAGTGTGCCGCTGGCACGCTGGAGACTCTTCAGGTCATCTTCGATGGTTGCGAGTGGCTTGCCGTCCTTCTTGGCTGTGGCCACCTCATGCATCACCATCCGACCGAGTGCGAATGCCCAATCGTCGTAACGAGTCCGGCGCTCTTCGATTTTCTCTGCACGCGCCTTCGCACGCAGCTCTGCGTCGGATTTGAGCGACTCGCGCACCATCTTCCCAACGGAGTCCGCGCCTTTCTCTAATCCACGCTTTTTGAAATGTCTGGAGAGCGTTTCACGACGAATGCCGTACTCTTCCTCCAGCTTGGAGAGTGTGTATTCGCCGGAAGTCCACTTTGCTTCGGCTTCTGCCCACTCAGCTGGCGTCAGGCGAGTTTTGCTCTCGTCTTTTTCTACAGTCATAGATCCCTCTAAAACACTCAGAGCGCATCCTTGCGCTCCTAAACAACTTGTTTAATTCTGTGCCTAACCAATTTGTTTTCTGGGTGTTTAAAACCGGGCTGGGGAGTATTCAGAACCTGCTTCCGTATATATTTAATAAGTCACTTAGTATTTATATATACGGAAGCAGGCTCTCAAACTGGCTCCCAGACCGACTTACATCACCAGTAATTTGGCTCTGGCACGACCTAAAGTGGTCAGTCCCAGCGTGCGACGGTGGTAGCCGGAATCACCGCGCTGGCGGCACATTCCTTTCTCCACCAGCCCCTTTTTCACCAGTGCGCGGATAGAGAACTGCATACTCTGTTTGGTCGTTTTGTACGGCAGCACTTCAAGCAGCTCGTCCAGATCGAGCAGATACCCACGCTCATGGCCTAAATTGATGGTTTTGATGATGTCTTTTTGTTTGTCGGTCAACGTCATGGCAAATCCTTATGCCGGTAATGCAATTTCAAGAGGTTTATTCAAAGGCTGTTTGTCGAATGCCAGCAGTGGCAGCGTGTCCGGCAGCTGACGACCAAAGTCCGGGTTTCGGTACACGCCATACAGCGGAGACGTGAAGCTCAGGTTGTGAATGTCCTTGAGCAGCTTCACGATGCTGGCCTCGTCCACCAGACTGTCGGCAATGTCCTGAATCGTCGTGCCACGATTACGCCCGGCTTTGGCCAGGGAACTGTTCTTGTGGTAGTCAGCGACCAGATCACGCAGCGCACGACGACGGCGAGACTCGCTCATGGCGAACAGCTCTTTGACGATCGCTTCGTTGTCGCCAGGGTCGGAACGGAAATGACGCTGGAAGACGCGCAACGCACTCTCATAGCTCTTCGGACGCTCCGGACGGATGAACTGGAACCCTGCTTTCATGGCGAACGGGTTGTATTTGCTCATCGACGACTGGATCTCGATGATTGGCCGGTCGTGCATCCTGCTAACCAGGTTAATCATTCGATAGGAGACGCCGACGCCGCGGTACTGAGTGTCCACAACGGAACGGCTGATCACCGCAAAGTTGTTGTTCACGTACCGCCCCCAATACTGGTTGGCCACGGTGGTATTGGTGGTTGGCTTCAGCTTAGGAAACATGCGATGGCGAGGCGCCAGCAGCAGTTTCGGGTAAGCCATAACCACGACGCCCACCAGCCGGTCGTCCAGTTCGCAGCGATAATACGTTGGCGCGAACGGCTTACCATCCGTCTTGTAGTGCAGCGACTTCAGCGCGTGCCAGTCTTCAACCGTGCCTTTGGTAACGGTCATACGCTCCAGAAAGTCCAGATGACGCGGGAACTCTTCCGGGCGGTAGCGTTTGATGATGATGTCTGTCATGTCGATCACCTGCGCTCGATATTGGCATTGATGAAGTCCAGGCGAAGCGATTCCATCGCCCCAACCATGACGTATGGACGCCCACCGTTATGCCAGCAATCCAGAACACTGCCGTCGTTGTTGATCATCAGCAGCGCCAGGCTCTGGCTTTTGCCTTCTCTGGCGTACTGGAGTGCTTCTTCCAGCAGGCGGATGACTTCAACGTTGTTGTTGTCAGCCTCTTTCGATGGCTTCAGCTCTACGATCTTCAAATCAGGCATATTCCACCTTCACGCGTTCTTTGTAGTGCTTGGTGATCTGCATATCCGGGCGCAGCGCGTTCTTCAGGTCTTCGTGGGTCGTCGCCACCATTACCGTCGCACCAACCTTACGGGCGGCACGCTGGAGGTTCGACGCCACAACCTGAGCGGTTACACGGTCGAGAACAGCGCCAAATTCGTCGGCCGCCCAGACTTTCGCGCCGGACTCGATCAGCTTGGCGATCTTGAGACGGTATTTCTGGCCGTCAGACATCTCGGATGGCTTGCGCACAAAGAGATAGGCGTCATTCAATCCGGCCATAGACAGCAGCCCCAGCGCTTCGCTGGTGGTTTTGCCCAGCTGGTCGATGACGTTAACCTCATTGTCGAAGGTAAAGTCATCGATGGAGGCTACAGAAAGCCCTTCATCCTTCATCTGGCGTTGCAGCTCGCGCAGCACAACGGATTTACCGGAACCGGATTGGCCGGTGATGTACACCACATCGCCCTGCTTCACTTCCAGCTCCAGATTGTCGTAAAGCGTCCACTCTTTTTCGTCCAGGCCAAGACCGAACGATTCGGCAATCTCCAGCGTGCGCGTGGTTTTGTTCACGCGGGTCTGAAACGATACGTTGATGGTGTATTTGCTCATGCAGCCAGCTCCCCAGAAGAAACTTTCTCCGCATACGCCACGAAAGCGTCTACCCCGCTCTCTCCCGTGATTTCTTCCATGTGGGCAAGCAAATCCCCAACCACAATGGCAGAGCCTGCCGGGAGCGTTTTAAAGCCCAATACGTCGATGACGCGGACTTCTTCAGCGGCCACTTCGCGACTGATCTCGGTGTGCTCTTCTTTCTGACGTTCCGTCTCTTCGCCCAGATCGAGCACCAGAGAGCCGGTTTCCATCTCTTCGGTCATGCTACCGACAAGCACGTTCAGCTCGCGCTCTTCAAAACCGAAGACCTCGACCTCTCCCAGCACCAGGGATTCCAGTTCCTGCTGCAATTTGATGGCGTCGTAGTCAATACTGGCCAGGCGGTTGTCTTCCAGACGCTTCGCCTTCACTTCTTCTTCGCTCAGATCGTCGCGAACGATGACCGGCACACGCTCCAGACCAGCCAGAAGAGCCGCCTCGCGACGACCGTGGCCAGTAATGATGACGTCGTGCTTGTCGACCGTGATCGGCTGGTCAAAACCGCGCTTTTTGATGGCGGCCGCCAGGTCGCGGATCTGCTGTTCGTCATGTTTTTTGGCGTTCATCTCATACGGGATGAGTTCTGCCGGGTTTCGATAGACGATTTCAAAGTTTTTGGTCATTACATACGCTCCTTGTAGTAGTCGACCAGCCACACCAGGGCTTCCCCGGCGTTCTCCATTTCGTTACCGGTATTGATTCCCTGCTCTTTGATGATGGTTTTGATGGTGTCGGCGACGCGATCTGACGCATCAAACGTCACTTTGAAGCGCATCGTCTGGTGTTCAGCGCCGACTCGCTCGGTTTTATCGCGTTTGTCCTCATCGACCGGCTCGTCATCGCCACGGGAGAGCGCTTCCAGCGCTTCAAGATCGATAACGGACGCTTTGGCGAGTGTTGCCGCCATTTCGTCGTCATATGGGGCGATATCGGACAACCGGTAGTCGATTTCAGACTGGATTTCTTCGATTAAGCGCTGCAAAGCGACCTGATCGTCTTCGCCGTAGCGCTCGTTATCGACGAGGGACATCTGTTTGGCCACCAGGTCGTTAATTTTGCCCACGGAGATGACGGGAACCGTTGAAATGCCCTGCTCCATCGCGGCACGCCAGCGGTGTTCGCCACCGAGGATCTCAAAAACGCCCCCGTCCAGCTCCCGCGCCAGAATTGGCTTAAAAAAGCCCAATTTTTCGATAGAGCCTTTCAGTTTTTCGAAGTTTTGCGCCCCAACGGAGTTGGTATTCCAGGGATTCGGACGCAGGTTCGCGACTTCCACCTGCAGAATCGTAATTTTCACATCCATAATTCTGATACAATCCATTGTATAAGTACTTACTTACTATAATAGCCAATTACCATACAAAAGGCACGAAGGAAAGAGGTTTATGACAGTTCGGATTGTATCGAATGCAGTCAATGCGCTGATTTCTGGCGCTGATGACAACGTGAAACGGCTCGTTCAGGAGATGTTGAGCTATGAAGTGGAGGCTGGTGACTGGAAAGGAACCAGCACGATGTTCAACTGGAGCAAAAACGCATTCCCGGCTGGGTTTGCGAAGCCAGTAGCAGCCAACCTTCTGAAAGCTGGCATAAAATGCGTGCATGTGCGTAAGGAAAAAGCCCCCGCGCTGGGCAAGCCGAACCCGGTAGTTAACCCATTCCCGTATAACCCGGACTATGCGTATCAGGATCAGACTGTGGAAACACTGGTGCGCGAAGGGATGATGATTGCCCAGATTGCGACGGGTGGCGGTAAATCGAACGTAGCGTGTAAGGCAGCTGCTCGCATTGGTCGTATGACGCTGTTTTTAACCACGCGCTCGGTTCTGATGTTCCAGATGGCAGAGAACTTCCAGAAATCCATCGATTACCGCGCGGAGAATGGCGAGCCGTGGCTGAAAGGCCAGAAAGTTGGGGTGATTGGATCTGGTGAGTTCCAGGTCTCGCGCCATATCAACGTTGCCACGGTGCAGACCCTGGCCAGTTTTCTCGAAGAGCCACCGCGCGACGCATCACCGGAGAAAAAACAGTACCACCTGAAGCGCCGGGAACTGGTTAAGCGCTTTCTGTCCAGCGTTTCTCTGCTGATTCTGGAAGAGGCACACGAATCATCTGGTTCAAACTTCTACGATATCGCCCGGTTGTGCATCAATGCCGATTACCGTCTGGCGCTGACAGCTACGCCGTTCATGAAGGACTCGACCGAGGCAAATATGCGTCTCATGGCCGTTGCCGGCCGCATTGAGATAAAGGTAACGGAGAAATATTTGATCGATCGAGGTATTTTAGCGAAACCATACTTTCTATATCATAAAATCGCGTACACTCCAGACGAGGTGCGGATTAGGGCTGAACTTGCTTCGAAACACCTGAACTTTCGGGTTGGAATGAGTACGGCTTACCAGAAAGCCTATCAGTTAGGCATCGTTTACAATCTGGGCCGCAACGAGGCTATTGTGCGCGAAGCGTTAATGTACAAAAGTCACGGTCTGAACTGTATGACGCTGGTTCGTTTGAAGCGTCATGGTCAGATTTTGATGGAAATGATGAAGGAAAGCGGCCTGAAGGTCGATTTCATCTACGGAGAATCAAACCAGACTACCCGACAAGCAAAGCTCAACAGTCTGGCGGCAGGCAAGATAGATGTTCTGATTGGTTCAACCATTCTGGATGTTGGTGTCGACGTTCCAAGCGTAGGGGCGGTGATTCTGGGTGGTGGCGGCAAAGCCGAAGTTGAGATGCGCCAACGTGTTGGTCGCGGTCTTCGAGCCAAAAAGAATCAGGCTAACGTGTGCTTTATTACCGACTTTATCGACGTGAGCAACAAATATCTCATGTCGCATTCATATGAGCGGAAGCACATTATCGACACGACGCCTGGGTTTGCCGAGGGCGTTTTGCCGGTGGGTAGCACATTCGATTTCACTGTTTTGAATAGAGAGTAAGCATGAGCGAGAAACGCGCTATACACTGCCAGGTTCAGTTAACCGAAAAAGCAAACGACAAGCTGGAAACCTTTCAGAATCGACTGCGTGAACGCAATATTAAGCTGTCAAAGGCAGACATCATCAATCTGGTGCTGTCCAACATGACGATGGCTGATTTTGATAAGGCAGCTACGTCATTAGAGGCTTCTGCAAAGGCCCGTGAAAAGGTCATGAAGATTTACGAATCCTCTGGCATGACCAAAGAAGATCTGGCCGATATTCTCAAACGTCTCGATTAAGCATTAAGGGCGTCGCAAGACGCCTTGTTCGTTGAAGTGATAAGGATTTAGTTCAAGCCATGAAACACGTTCTACTTCCACTGATTACCATCCCCGTTTTACTCCTGAGTGCATGTTCATCCCGCCCTGTGTCTGTAGCCGATGCAAAACCGGCGCCGCAGGCCAGAGTTTTCAAATACCAGACGTCTGCACCAACCACGCTGGTGGTTATGAGGGACAAAGGTATGATAGGTGCGGGCTGTGACGCGTCCATCTTCATCAATGGTGAGACGGTTGCAAAGCTGGAGACCGGTGAAAAAGCGACGTTCCATCTGGATGCCGGGCAATGGATTGTTGGCGCTTCACTGGAAGGCGCCGGACTGTGCGCACTGAACCCTGCTCGTCAGGAACGCGAGACCATCACCAAAGCTGGCGAGACGAAAGTCTTCCGGGTGTTCACCAGCAACGCAGGTGACATCGATATCCTACCAACGACACTGTGACGATATGACGAATATTACTGACATCACCTACGGGATTCCTGCAGAAGTCTGGCCGCGCGATTACACCAACGTGGAGAAGGCGCTGATGTTCTGGCGTAAGTCTCTCATTCCTGTAAGGGTCACGATGGAAGATGGTCAGGTGTTCTGCATGTACGTTCAGGGTCTCATGTCGTCGCGCAACAAAGTCGATCTTTGCCCTGCCCCGTTCGACAAAGAAAATCGTATAAGGCTCCCACTTGAGCGAATCAGTACGATTGAATCAGGTGTGACAGAAGGCATTGCGCACGATTTCACGGGTCGGACAACGGTACACCCAGACTATGTGGACAATCGGCCATCTCGCCGTGATTTCTTCAAAATTTGTCGCCAGGCTCATGAGATGCAGAAGTCTATAAGGGTCTACATGGCGGATGGCCGTGAAATTGAGGGTGTGTCTTCAGGCGTTGACGCTTGCCAGGTCACGCTCAACATGGGGGACGGACGGAAGACAGTCGTCATGTTCGATTGGGTCGAACGGATTTTACCGTTTTAAATCTATAAGGGTAATAACCGGCTAAGTCCGGTTATTATTTTATGTGTCACTTCCCGTTATATTTATTTCCCCTAATCCCTATTCCATTTTAAATATATAAGGGTGAATGACCGAATAGGGAATTTATTTAGGCAACACCTTCGAGAAAACGCGTTTTATTTCTAAGACTTTGATTTTTATTGAAGAAAAATTTTTTCGTTCCCGCGTAAAAAACTCTTGATTTTAATTTCTGTATATCGATAATTAGTCACATCGAAAGCGAACACGCTAACGATAAACAAATAACAAATTAAGTTATCAATATTACATAAGGATTAAAATCATGTCTAACGTTGCTATCTCTAAAAAATCCATCATCGACGCTGCTGTAGTTATCGCTAATGAATTACAAGTTGCAGCCAATAACGCTACTCAGACTTATAACAATCATTATCAGAATGGTACGCACACAAAAGCAGATAAAGCTAACATGCTTGCAGCGACTACCAAACTTGCATACTTCACCAACAACGTTTTAAACGCTGTTAATGATGAGAAATTAGCTGGTGTCTTTTACTACGCGATTAAAGCAAGCAAACAAGCGCCAGAAGTGTTTTTCCGCGAAGCTATGACCAATAGCTATTCACTCGAAAAATTGGTTTATCTGGTTAAGTCTATCAAGTCTGGTAAATGCGTTTATTCCGTCGCTGATATGTCCGGATCTCGCGTATTCGCATTAATCGAAATGATTAATGATGAATTAGAAACATTCACAAATGGCGCTGTATTCGATTTAATGAATGAAGCTAAAAAAGCATGTGAGATTAAATTAGACGCTGGCTACACTCAAGCCAATCAGCTTATCAATTTGTGTGAACGTCTCGGACTGGTCGAGAAAATAAAAGGAATGGGCGCTGCTAAAAACGGATCGCAACAATATCGCTTTATCAAGAATGATTTTTATAACTATCTGGCTGATGCTTTCAAAGCGTAATTAGATGGATATAGCGCCCACTATGGGCGCTAGTTTTAAGGATAAAAATCATGATTAGTTATGACCAGATCCGCGCGGAATATCGCGCAAAATATCGCGCTTATAAACTTGAATTAATCGGCGACTTAAAAGCGCAACGTGACAAATTAAATTTTACGTTTTCTGATTTGCTTAACAGCAAAAGAGACTGTAAACGCAAACGTGAATATTTGCGCTTGTCTGAAATGATCGGAAAACTGCAAAACAGCATTTAAGCAATAGCGCCCATAGTGGGCGCTTTTTTCGTTTCAAGATCCGCACATCATAACGCGCCATTGTTGGCGCGTTTTTTATTGTCTGAAGTCAGCCAAAACAGACCCAAAATAAGCGCCATAAACGCGCCAATTTAACGCGTTTTTATGTGTGGTGGTCATACCCATTACCCACAATAAAAAACACGTTATAGCGCGTTTTACAGCGTTTTAGCGCGTGGTTTATTTTGTCGTGTCGTGGGCGTGATCGTCTGGCGATAGCTGGCGACGTGATCCGCGCTATCCTTCGGGACGTGTCGGCAATGTTGGCGCTATCCGTGGGCGCTCGCGTATCATTGGCACGTTGGCGCGACGTGTACGCGCTTGCAGTGGTTTACCCACGGATTCACATAATCACATAGCGAAAGCTATCTGGATGGCTCAGGGGCTGAAACTCCACCAGCGTTACCCCAGCGCCCCTGCGATATTTTCTGGCAGGATTCTGGACTTCTCCCGCTCTGTTTTCTACATAAAGGCAAACCCAGCCGTTTCCCGAAAATTCCCTGGCCGTTTCCCTTCGGTTCCCCGGACAGCCCTCTGGCCGTTTCTGAATATCCCTGCGGCAGCTGGTGGACGAAAAGAAAGGGGCGTTTCCAGCCCCTCCCCTCTTACTTGCCAGTCAGGATGTGAATGCGGTTCTTTCCGTACACCTCTTTCACGTATTCCCCGCACGAGACACTCCACGAGTCGATTCCTGCTTCGTAGGTGACGTTTTTGCACTTGATGGCATTGTTGGCGATACGCATCCCCTCCCCCACTGCTTCCTGTTCGCTGAAGTCGAACCCGGATTCTGTTTTAACCCATAGCGCGATCTGCGTGGCGAACTCGATGAGTTTTGACTGGCAGAAGCGACCGCTGCGTACCGGGAAGATGAATACGCCAAATCCCGAAGTGGAGACATACGCTTTTTCAAATACGCGTTTATGGCGACGGTTGCAGATAATGTCATTGGTGATCTGCTGTTTCTCTTTCCCGGACAGCTCGATGGTTACATTGTCACGCCAGGCGCCCAGCACGCTTTTCTCGTTATCAGAGAACGTCACAGAAATATGGCCATGCGCAGGGGTGTTAACAGTAGCGATAAAGTTCATGGTGATAATCCTTTAAACAACTTGTTTTCTTGTTGGTTTAATTATCGCTACGCGCATAAGGCGTCCAAGCGTTCTGTTCCGGCAGCTGGTGGCCGGCAGGGAGTCGGAGGGTTGTTCGGTAGCCTGGCGACAAGAGGTGGGTGTTTTTAGCCTGCGGGAAACAGGATGGTCATTTAAGGCCACCGGCGTGGGTGGCCTCGTTCTCTTAGTGGAGCAGACCGACGTCGATGGTATCGCCGGAGCCATCCACGCGGATCATCAGCATGGCGAAGGCATTTAATGGGTAGCCTGCGTGCCAGTCCGGGAAGCGGTCATCGCGCATGAAGTCGGCAATATCATAAACGCTGTCCTCAAAGCGGAAGAAGCGGGCATCACATTGTTCGTCCTGTTCAACGTGATCCATTTCCTGCTGTTCTTCCGGCGACAGGTCGAGCCAGGATTCCAGCCATACGTTTTCAGCTTTAGGGGAGATAGTGAAATCGGTCATGTGCATATCCTCAATGCGTAAACATCTTGTTTTCTTGTTGGTGTAATTATCGCACTGTGGATAAGGCAAAAAACATTTTGTTATCGGGGATAAGAAAATGGCGCGGGGTACGCGCCATTGGAGGGATTAAGCGAATACGCTTTCCGGGATGTAGTTTTCAACCGGTTCGTTGGACACGATGCGCAGACCGTATTGTCCAAGCCAGGTGTTGCTCGGGTTCAAGTAGGAGGTGTACAGCTCGTCTGCTTTCACCATCATCTTCTCAAACATCTCTTTGTCTACGCCGCGGAAATACGTTTCCAGTTTCAGCAGCATTGGTTCGGATGCGTCGCTGATGCTCTGGAAGCCTACGGTGTACACCCAATCCTCTTCTGTCCCGGTGCGGATCAGGGTGGTGGTGAGCACTTCAGTCCCGTTCGTGCTGTCACGCAGAATAGCGGTCAGTTTTGCAACTTTTCCGCCTGAGGTTGTTTCTGACGCATAGTACAAATCAAGAACCAGGTTTTCACGAATTACAGTCATTTTTGGTCTCCCTGTTGTTGACCTGATTATATTATTGTCATAGGTAAGCACTTACAATACGGGTAAGCAAAAAAGCCCCGAAGGATGGACGGGGCTGTCGTAGTGACGACTAATCGCTTTTGCACATGTCAGGCTGTCGCCAGGAGAGAGGCACGCTGGATTTCTTGCTGGGCTACTTTGTTCGCTTCCAGTAGCGCCTGTTCCAGCTCTCCTTCCGGCCAGATGATCTGTTTTGCCATCCACCCTCTCCCACTCTGGCGACGCACACTCATTACGTAACGCGTGCGGGAACCATTGTCGAACGAGACCAGCGTCTCTTTGAACAGGCGAATGGCAGTGCCGTTGGCGATGATATCGAGCAGGGTCAGCTGGCTCATTACGGTTGGTTTTTCTTTACGTGGCTGGCCCGCGCTCAGTTTGGTGATCATCGCGTTTTTCATAATTCACTCCGTAAACAACTTGTTTTCTTGTTGGTGTAAACAATACCAGCGAGAAAACGGCTACAAAGCATAGCGTTACGGTGCTGCGCTGCCCCGGAGGTTGCAAACAGCAAAAAGCCACCGTGCTGGTGGCCTCACTCTTAATCTTCGTCGTCCGGGAACTCGATGTGTACCGCGTCCACCAGCTCCCGCTGTTCATCTTCACTGAGCAGATGCCAGATATCCTTCCCTTTGGGTGATTCCCCTTCAGCCGGGACGAAAGACCACAACTTGCGGTACAACTCCGGCCCCACAGCATCCAGACACTCAGCCAGGGAATCCACGCTCCACACCTCAACCATCACAGGCATCTTAATCATCTCTTCACCCTAACTTCGTTTCTGACGTCGTGCAGTTCCACGCGACGGACATTGGGTTGTCCTCGATATGGAAATCAAACGTCCCTTTTCTATATCCTTCAGAGATGAGCGTCGCCACGCGACCAGCAACATCCTGGGAACGGATAACGTCATCGAGGGAGATCTCACACTCGGGGGACTCTTCCTCGCCACAGAGGGTGATGCTGATATTCAGATGCTTGTACATGTGTTTCTCCATTGTCTAAACATGTTGTTTTCTTGTTGGTGTTATTATCGCAATAAGAAATCGGGGAAAAAGAATTCCTTAAAGGCTGATGTGCTTGTGCCGATTTATTGCTATGTATGTATCTGGCTAACTCAGAGGGAATGTGATGAGCACTAAAGACTACACAGACGGGTACTTCAGCATCGACGCCGAAAGAGGCGAGTTGCTACATGGCGGCATCGCTGTCGGACGCGTCGTTTTGGTTAACGGTCAGATTTACACAGAGCTGGACGATACCAGTTCAAGCGCACCTGTCGTCTCCGGCCCCTTCGGGACAAGAGAAGAGGCGCTCGATGATTTGTGGGACAACAGGGACGATGCGAATCAGGGCAGTGAGATTTTCGAATAAACGTCCTCGGCGATTTCACCACCAAAACCCGTAACCCTTTACACTAGATCTAGCTTCCCGATATGAGCGTGCGAAGCTGATCTGGTCCCAACGCTCAACTGCGGGATTCACCAATTCCCGCACTCTTCAGGTGAATGAGGAAAAGGCATACTCCCGCAGCCGTCCCTCGCTCTGTACCGGGATGTACCCGTTTCCCGACCGGCAGCCAGCCTTTTCCCGGTTCGTATAGCGGGATTCCCACCGTTTCCCTGAAAACCTCCAGCCTTTACCCTGCGGCGATGCTCCCGTTCGTGAAAAGGGAAACGGCCTTTTCCCTGGATGGCCCGAAGGCTGACCGAAGGGGTGGAGAGAGACATTACGGGTGACAAAAACTATGGCTTGAATTTCTACGAAGAAAGTAGCGATACCTCTCTTCCCCTTCCCACTTATACCTCCAGTTAAATCTCTACGTATTTTCTCTCCTATGAACGTGCAAACCTTCCCCCTGATAACGCTCTATACGGCGAGTATTCCTTTGGGTGAAATGGGTGGTTTGTTCTCTCTACCGGCGTATGTGGTTTCGTTGTTCTTGAGGCGGTTTTTCTCTGTGTTTTCGTCTGGGTTGTTCTCGTCGTTTTGGTGAGTGTTCTTCTCCGTGTATGGAGTAATGGCAGGTGCGCTTTTCTCTTCGTTTACGTGAAATGATGGAAGTGTGGGTAATGGCAGTAGGGCGCTTTTGCTGTTCTCCGCATGTGAAGTAATGGCGTTCCCTGCTATTCAGGAATTTGCGCTCTCTTTCGGGGTAATGGTGGGTAAACGAGATGGCGACGGTTCCTGTTCTGGTCTGGGGTTGTACGGGGTTTCGTTCTGACTGTTCTTCTCCGTGTATTGGGTAATGGCGTGTAGAGGTTTACGTGCGCGAGCTGCGTTCTCGGTAGCCTGGGAAGATTAGGTGGGTGGTCTGTAGCCTGTGGCAAAGAGGTGGGTCTTTTCGGTAGCCTGACAGGAAGAGGTGGGTGTTTCCGGGATTGCGGCTAATGGCGTCTCTGAGTTTCCTGTGGGTGTGGTTAACTTGTTTTCTTGTGCATGAAAACAACTTGTTTAGACGTCCAATATAACGCAACGGGAGCGCTTCTGAGCGTGTTTGTTTTTGGGTGGTATCACTAGTCGTTTTTGACGTTTTGTCGCAGGGAGATGGATTCTGGTGCGCAGGATTTTGCGTATAAGAGATGGCGTGTGAAAACGTCAACTTTTTAGACCAAATCAGGGGGAAGCGTTGACTTTTCGTTGATGTGTTATTTATTTGTTTTCTTATGGGTGTAATTGGCTTAAATGCCTTGTCACGCCTGGGCCGGGGTAGGTTGGATGGGTGGGGAAAGTGGCGATCAACGGATTCTTATAGAAATCCTCAATTTGTGACCGCCAATGTCAACGGATTGATTAAGCTAGTTGTGCTCAAACATCTCCGTTCTTAATCCACTGCCTGATTTCCTCGTCTCGTGCGACTTCTTTCTCGTGTTGGGTAACATACAGGTCGGGTAAAAGAGGTGGAGCGAATTCTGGCTCTGTCGAACACCACTTTTCATATGCCTCACGCATAGATTTTTCTACATCCCAATGTTCCAACTCTTGGTATTCAATCGGCCAGTTATCCTGCAATTTCTTCACAGCTTTAGCCACGTCGTACCGGATGTAAGGGTTAAGACCAATGAAATTACCAGCCAGCATGTCATCAACCTCCTTCACTCTGGCAATCTTGGAAAACTTACCAATAGCAATGTTGAGGTCCCAATCAGACACGAATAACAGCAGTGCGGCAAATGCCAGAAACTTAGCCTCTCCATATGCTCTGTCGCTAACCGTTTTTGCCTTAAACTCAATGTAATTGCTCATCACAAACCCAGTAAGCTTGTAAGTCTTATTTATCTCATCTTCCAAAAGCGATGGGTCGAGAATTGTACGGCCACGATTATTATCTATGTGTTCTAAGATTGCCGAAATGTCTCTATGGGATACTGAAATTTTACGCAATTGCTGGAGAGTCTTGATGTGAACTCTTAGCACCTCTTTGTCAATTGCACGAGACCAAGAAAAACCAGGCACAGTAGCCTGAATGGGTGAGAAAGGCATAATATCCGGGTTTGTCCATGCCAAATATGATTCACGTAACCCGCTAATATAATCAAGCCAGTCCAAATGACCCTTTTCCAGCCATATTTCAAATGTGGAGTCCTTACGCTTATTGAAGAACCATTCCCTCATCTGCCACATTTTTTCTTGCGTAAAAATCCCTTCCTGTATGCCGGCGCATACCAGTTTTCGTATTACCTGCGAATACTTTGTTCGATCTTTCGTGAATGTGACAAGGTGCTGCCTTACCTCAGATGTTAGCCTATCTCCGTAGAAGTCACATGATGGATGGTGGCCTTGACCAGATTCACCGGTAAATCTGAAATGAGCCTTCTTGTAATAACCATCATTCCTGGAGGCTCTAACGAACGATCCACCTCCAACTTTGCAAATTGGACAGATGATGTCTTCGCGAGCGACAGCATGAATTGAGCTGTCATCTAAATTTTTAAGTGCCAAGTACTGCTCAGGGTCGACTTCCTTTTGTAGCGATTTTGAAAAAGCTGTATCCGTCATATTGTCCTCTCAAATGTCTCGTTTCAGTAATCGGTTGACTCGTGGGCCGATCAACTACTTAGTCAAGATATTATAGACCTTGTTATTTACTTGTTTTCTTATATGGGTAAACAAAAACGCTACAATTTCGACAATAACTCAATTCCTATTGTGTCCTACTGAACGAGAAAGCAGTATGCGTTTCCAGTGTGATTCTCGTCGGTTTATCTCGCAGGCGTCACTGTTAATGTCCATGATTTCCAGAATAGAGAACGTGACATTCTTGAGCCTTTCCTCATCGCCGGTTCCAAACGCTTCAATCAGGCCAGCATTCCCGCCGTGACCCGTTTTAAAGTAGGTCTTCCATCTTCCCCATATTCCGCCTTTGCCGTTTGCCTGGCCAACATACAACTTCTCGCCATCAACATCAGTCAGCAGGTAGATGCCTTTGACAATACTCAGTGCAGTTCTCCACGACTTTAACTCCTGCCGAATGATGGTTCCGAGACTGGCTCTGTCCAGAACTACGTCTTTGTAGCCGGGAAACTCGCCAAATGATAGACAGGATGGCGCAATCTCAACGACTCGCAGTTTTCCGGCAAGAGTTTCGCCGTTCAAAATAGATCTGCGAGGACGCTCCGCACTGACATACAAACGTCCACGATATTCATCCAGTTCAGGAACAGGTGTCAGTTGATAGAGATAGTAGTCTTCGTTCCGGCCAGGTACTGCATGTGATGCTGTCAGAGAACACCCAACGTTGAGATAGGTGCCAGCATAGAGAAATCGCGCCTTATCTTCAGTCTGAATAAGAGAGACAACGTAGGTACGATTGAAGCTTTTCAGCTTCTGCAGGCATTGCCAGTCGTCGAACGTCTCTTTCACGAACTCCTGTATCGGGTTTTCTTTATATTCGTTGGTGCTGGCTAAATGAATTTTGCTGTTATTTGGGGTCAGCTGCGGGTATAGCGACTGAAGGTACTGGAATAGTTCCATGCAGAAAATGTCCCTTATGAGATCGGCTCTGATATCTGGTATCTCACATGGAGAGCCGATCTGTCCACGACAAAAAAAAAGGCTTACCAGTCCCAGCCAGGTAATCCGTCCACCAGCTCGGCGTCGCAATCGAAGTGAACCGCGTCAAAGCCGGCATCCACTATGGTCTGTATGTTAGAGATCGTCTCTTCGGAAATGCCATACTCACGCAGCTCTTCTTTCCAGTCATTCCCTCGCATTCCAGCACGAACAATCCAGCCGTACTGTGTACCGTGTACCCAATTCAACCCGCGATCAGTAAGTGGGTCGAAGCAGGCAATGGGTAGCCGTTCTGAATCCGCTGCCGTTACATGAGCGGTGCTGATCACTGCCGTTTTGTAGACTTCCGTGAGCTTCAACATACCAACTCCTTAAACAAATTGTTTTCTTATATGCGTTATTATCTCAGATAACAAAAGACTGAAAACAAAATGTTTAAGGGGTAATTAGGTCAATTTAAAATCATCTATGTCGTCCACAAACTCCATATGTCTCGCTTCAACACTAGACAGACTGATCAGATACGCAAGCCCGTAACTAAGTGAAGTGGGTTGTTCCAGCACAAACTCGAACCCGTCCTCATGCGTTTTACCAAGCCAGAATCCATCGCCGTATTCTTTTTTACGTTGGAAGAAAACGAACTGTCCAGGTATTAAGTGCTCGAGTGCTTCGCCCCTATAGACGATCACATATTTGGAATTCTTGCTACCCATTGTTCACCCTCAACACTGTATGTATAAACAGTAGTATTTTTTACGGTACTGGTCAACTTTACTGGTTAATTGAATAACAAGGTGGTGAAAACAATTTGTTTCGGAACTTGAGATTTTGCAAACCGCACATACATGAAAAGCGGCAATTTTTGAAACCTGATTTGACCCAAGTGAAAGGAGGAAACGATGAAGACCTATGATCGCAACCGTAACGCTATCACTACCGGCAGCCGAGTGATGGTGGCAACGAATGGTGCAACGGGAGTCATCAAGGAAATCTGCGGAGAAGGCAAATCAGAAGAACAATTACGCCGTTCTGACTGCGTGTCTATCGAAGGTGTGGAGGGTCTGTTCTGCCCAATGGATTTAGTTCGCCTGGGGTTCCATTAATTTCACCACCTATAAAACAAATTGTTTAAGGCCACAAATAGTGGCCTTATCTGGCTTACGGAACAGCGGTAATCAGATCGCAAATGCCTGTTTTAGTTAAATCACTATTCAGCTTCTGAAAATTGGCATTCAGCATCGCGGTGTGTATTCGAGTCTCAAGCTCAAAGAAAAGGTCGATCTTGCCCTCTTTTGCTGCGTACTTCTTCCAGACATTAACTTGGTCATCGGCAATGCGACTGGCGCAGGTGAATAAGAACGAACTCCCTCCGGGAAGGGATGTCGTGCTGTAGTATTCACCGTCAACTTCAATATACTTAGCTCGGAATGACTCCAGAGTTAGCTCATCACCGCTCTTAGCCTGCTTTGCGTCTGCCTTGCTTGTCTTTTCCTGAACTTCAGGCTGCTTCTGCACCGGCTTCGGTGTCTCATTGACCACCGCTGTGCTGGCCGAACCATCCAACCCCTTGAGTCCATTAATTTGGATAAGATAAACCAGCTCAAGAGCCTTATCATCAGTGAGTTTTCCACGCATATTTATCCACTGACGTTGAACCGTCTTTAGGGTGTCTGCATCCCCCGGGTTCGCTTTGAGAGCAATAGAATAGGTAGAGCTAAGTTGTTCATCTAATTTTGACAGGCGTTCGTTATCGCAGATTTTGTGTTCGACTTCTGTCGAAGCCTTTTGGCAGTCGAAGCTGGCTGCAAATGCAGCTGGCGATGCCACCAACAATGATGCCAGTAGGATATTTTTCATATTCACTCCATAAATATAAAAGCGCCTGACTATAACACTTAACCGACTGCTTCTCTCGCTTGATCGTCAAGCGCTTTCAGTCCATCACGTACCGCGTTCACGATACGCTCAAGGTATTGGTATTTGGGGTTTGCTCCAGCTCCCGGACGTTGATGATGAAGCGCTGTATTCGATTGCCGTCTTCTGGTCTGGCAATGTTGGTCAGAGCCAGAACCATTTCGGCTACGTGCTCACCGAAGTGCTCACGAACCATCTCTATGGTGACATGGGTGTCTTCGACCACATCATGCAGCAGCGCCGCGATCTGCATCTCCACGGTTCCACCATGCCAGGCAACAGTCTCGCGGACAGCAACCGGGTGGTTGATGTAGTCTTCACCGGTATATTTTCTTTTCTGGCCAACGCCGCCATGAGCGCCAGCGGCAAACATATGGGCTTTGGAAATACTGGACATTCTTAACTCCGTTGTTTTCTGGATGCAGTTATTTTCACAGATAAGAAAATGTAGAAAACAAATTGTTAAAGGCCACAATAGTGGCCTTCATTTACTCAGCGATATGCGATCCAATCATCGTCTGTAGCTCTCGTTCTTTTTCTTTGGCTACGCGGAGTAATTCGGCATCTACATGACGTTGCAGCTTATCCATTACACGGAACGACGGACGGCGCATGACGCTCTCGTCGATGGCTTTGGTATTCAAGCTAATAAGATGCCCGAAGTGGTTGAAGCCAGCCCCGACGAACACTTCATATAGCTGGGCATCGCGCTCAAACAGAGCGATCCCATTTCGCACCTCAAGCAGCGTTCCTTCCTCAATAAGCGTATCCAGCGCCTTATCCCAGACCGGACAAAAGCGATAATTGAAACCTTCCAGTAATGCTGTAAAAAACAGCGAAACGGCATTACCCAACTTCATAGTTACTCTTCCTTACTCCTTGCTCTGTTAGCCTGCACTTCCTTAGCCAGCTCGTAGGTAATTTTGCACGGCACAATCATCGCCCAGCCTTTTTCGTGGCTGTTAATCACCTGCTGAACATGGCCGTCTGTAATGGGCAGATCCGGCAACTGTTTAAAAACTTCCATCTGCTCATGGATATGCAGAAACCACCTTGCCAACTCCATCTGCTCGCCACGGGTGAGGGGATTATCCAGCGGAGACTTAACAAAAGCGGAGACTCGCTCGACAAGCAGATCATTCATGCCGCGCACCTCTCTGCTTTCTCCTGCAATTCGCGAACGTACTCGACCAAAGAGCCACCTGGAGGGATCTGGCATTCCTCAACCAACTGGAAGTAGATGTCTGCGGCCGCGCGTGTGTTCGAGCCTTTATTCAGCTGTTCTTCGCGCAGCGCATCACGTTCGTTGATCAAACGGACGCACTCGCCGTTACGCTGATCCACAACGGCCTCAAGTTCAGCGATGCGTTCGCCTGGCGTCTTACCTTCTTTACGCTGGATGGTGACGGTAAACTCGCCCATTTCAGGAACGTTGTACCCCAGCTCCAGGTAATTTCTGGCGCCGCTGCGGACGAACTCACCTGCGAACATGGTGGCGAACATCGCAGAGGCCATCTCTCCTTTGAAAAGCGACTCCAGATCTAACGGAGTGCCGGCAGCCAGAGCCTCTTTTGCTGTGTCCATTGCGCCCATGAACCGGTCAAACTCATTGGCGCGTTTCTCAAGGTCTCTCCACTGCTGGCTCCAACGGCGTGCCAGATGTTCGATAAAAACCTGCGCCGATTCATCAAAGTTACCTTCGAACGTCACAAGCTCCTTGTCAATTTTGATGGTTCCGGCAGGCGTTCCTGCGTTCCCCTGTAGCACTAAATTAAATGGCAGCTTCGCCTGATTAACGCTGGCGAATGTAATTCTCGATTTTCCGCTCATGTGTTTACCTCTGATAAAGTGGCTCTATTCTTACATAAATTAGGTAAGTATTTACCTATCATTTTGCGCGTTTGAAAACGTATACGCTGACAGTGATTCCGGTGTCTTCAAACTCGTCAGTAAACGACTTCCCTTTGGCATAAACGTAATTATCCAGCGTCATCCAGTTCAGAACTGGCGCATCACCCGGCAGTACTGCCACCAGTCGCCCGCCGACTTTAAGATGCTCCAGCGCGGCCAGCGTATGCTCTCTGTGACGGCCAAGAGAGTAGGGCGGGTTCATGACGATTTTGTCGAACTGATAGCCTGCGTTGTCCTCAGACCACTTCATGAAGTCGCAGCAGACCGTATTTGTGTACCCCTTGCCAAGCAGTATATCAGCGAAGAGAGGTGCGACTTCTATGCAGGTAACGTCTTCCGGATTGGCGTCGATGCAGGCCAGCAGATCTCCACGCCCGGCTTCAGGCTCCAGCAGCTTCTCACCTGGCTTCAGCTCAATGGCTCTGGCAACGTACTCCGCTATCAAACGTGGGGTAGGGTAGAACTGGTGTGATTTTGTATCCGGTATTAAGCCGGTGGCCACAATCGTATTGAGCGTATGGCCTATCTCATACGGGAACTGCCAGTGCTTTTTCTCCTGTACGCCGCCAATGAAGTTCAGTGTGCGCTCAAGCTCTTCCACCTGCGACTTCTGGAGGTTGGAATCAGAAAAGTACCAGACGCCTTTGTCTTTGCTGAATCGCCCGTCGCGCAGCGCGGTACGAACCGGCTCGGAGATCGTCTTCTGGATTAACCCGAACTCTTTTGGTGCCCGTGTTTTGGGCGCAGTACGGCATGGCGCCGGGATTGCTGCAGGCATGCTGTAAGCCAGCACCTCATTCAGCTTCCAGGCCACGTCAGGATGTATTTCAAAGTGAACGTTGCCGTTCTTGAACATCTTCACACGCATCAGGTTTCCGTCGACATTCATCCAGTCACCGGTCTGGCAGTCGTTTGCCCGGTACGCAGCTGATAGCATCTCAGTTGTGCGGTTGATGGTGATGAACTCTTTGTGAGCGAAGAAATGAAGCATGACGCGCAGGTCGTCGATGTAGTCCTCTTTCCGGTAGTTCACGCTGACGCTGTCCCGCCAGAACTCGGAAATGCAGTTGGCGATGATCAGACGCTCGCTAAAGCCGTTCGTCTTATTGGTCTTGTGGGCAGGACTCAGCGCCTTAAACAAGCCATACACGCGCTCAGATAGATATTTGTGCCTGTCATTCAGCAGATTGAGCATCGTTGGGATGACCGTTTCTGCTTTGAACTCCGGCACACCAACGAACTCCTTAACCTTCATCTGGTAGCCGGTTCTGTCAGTCCTGATGGTCTCCTGCTTGCCCTCGATAAACTGCTCACGCCACTCGTCGCGGCGGGAAGCTGGCATGATCAGCAGAACGTTTGTCATATCCGTGACCTTCTTCCAGTACTCGGCCCAGATATTCTGTTTCACCCATTCCAGGTCGACTTTGTCCAGCCAGGCTCTGTTAAAGCGTGTGCGCTCGTCATCCGGCCGGTGGTTGAGTCGCAGCAGGCGGTTAATCATGTTGTGGCGTTCGTCGCCATAAACGAAGTCGTGAACCTGATGCATGAATGCGATCTCTTTCTCGCACTCGGCCACAATTTCGTGGATGACGTTCATTTCCTGCCGGTAGTCGATATCAGTGTTTGGGGTGATAGCGTCAATGATGGAAAGGGCTGTATTCATGATTGCACCATTAAACAAATTGTTTTCTTGTTGGTGTTATTTTCCCAAAGTTGAAAAGGCGTAAAAGCAGCATTCACAGGCGTTGCAGCTGATTTAAGGCGTAAAAAAGGGGGCTTTCGCCCCCTGTCGGCAGGTGAGATATTAGTGGTGTACGTGCTGCGTTTTGTGCGGCTGTTTGTTCAGGTCGTGGCGATGGGTCAGCTCGCGCATCATGTCTTCAAGACGGCTCTTGGTGTCGTCAAGCTGGTCGGCCATTGCCCCCAGCAGATGGCGAACGGCTATCGGATCGTCGCTGTTCAGCTCAGGCATTTTGAACCCAGCCTGGGAAGACATCAGTTTGAAGGCGGCCAGCAACATCGCCAGAGAAGACTTCAGCCCGGCGATTTCACGATCTTTGCTGGCGTTGGTTTCATCTGCCTTGACTGAATCCGGTGAGCACTTCGGCTTGCTTACCATTTCCAGCGTTGCCTGAAGTTTGTCGGCGCGTTCTTTCTCTTCCAGATACGCTTCGCCGAAATGACGCGCCAGCATCACAATTTCAATCGGATCATCAATCATGCTTGAGAACTTGAGAACGCTGAAAAGGCGGTCGATAGGGGAGGCGTCGTCTTCGTGACCAACCACAAGACCCATGATCTCAACCAGTTCGGCCGCACCAACTTTTTTAATCACGCTTTCAACTTTGGCATTAGTTTTTTTGCATTTTTCGCACATGTGTTTTTTCCTTATGTTTTTAAACAAGTTGTTTTCTCGATGGCGTTATTGTGGCGTGACTGAAAAGGTGGGCAAACGCTACGTAAAGGCGGACGCCCACACTGACGGTTAATGAAGACGTTTGGATTCCTTCATTTCGCGTTCGACATGCTCACGACAAGGCTCATACTCAATGGCGCTGGCGGTAATTTTCCCGGCAGCAATTAGCTTCACGGCAGCAAAGCAAAGTCCTTTAAAGGTGAACTTGGCCTGGTTGCGTCCGTTTCCGATGACAACGTTTTTGCCATATCCGCGGTCAATGAAGATCTTGAGGAACTGGCGGTTAACAGTGGTGTATTTGCGCTTAACGTACACATCACCCAGCGAGTCCATCAGCGCCCCCAGAACAGCCCCGGACGTTCCGAGAATGCGACCAGCTTCATTCAGCCCATAAAGCTCATCAGCAGTGCCGCAAATGGTGTCCATGAGAATGGCTTTTGGCCTTGCCACCGACAGCTTGCGCTCAAGATCAGCACGCTGTTCTTCAAGATCGGCTGCCAGTCGAAGTGCTTCTGAAAAGGTTTCCGGGATACTGGGGTAGGCACCGTAAAGCGCCCCGCTTGAAACACTCATTTCCAGCTCATGCCAGCGCTCAATGACAGCAGCGCGGTACTTCAACGAGTAGCCGGTAATGAGAACATCGGTATGCTTTCGGTCGAGCATGTACTCGCCTTCCATTCCCCGGTAATCGATGTTGACAACAATGCCTTCAACAATTGTAAGTAACTGATTTTTCTCATAACGCAATTTTGCGTTATGGTAATCGTCGGCATACAGCTCATTCAGCACGCTACGGATGTCGCGAAGAATGTCGCTGTGTCGTTTACCGGTCAGCTTTGAGATTTCTTTTGAGGACATCAATGGTCTGTCCGGGAGCACACCGGGAATCGATAAAGTAGTCATCTCAAACATACATTCTCCATTCAGTGTAAAAAGGGCCGTCAGTGGCCCTTGTTGTTAACTCTAATTGGTTAATTGGCTAAACAATTTGTTTTAACAGTGCCGAAAATGGATTCGGCATCAAAAGAACCCGAGAATGCTGCCCACCGGAACAACGAAAATTCCCACGACACGCGCAAGTGTCATTCCTGCATCAAACTGAAGATCGCCACCGTTCACGAGTTTCACCAGATTCATGATCCAGCCACCAAGCAGAAAAATGGCGAGGCCAACAATCATCGCGGTGACTTTCTGGAAGCTCCATTTCATGCAATAGCCTCAGTCACAGCAGAAGGAAGATCCGGAATTGCAGGTCGAGTTGGAATCGTGTCCAACAGCATCCCATCCAGAGAGACAGGAGGTCGTTCTGGCAGGGGTGTCGTCTGCAAGGTTGTGGTGGAAGTAGTTGTGTCCGGTATCAACAGACTCTGACCGGCTGGTACGGCTACCGCTGCCAGGGTTGCTAAAATTACTCCGTAGGCCATTGGCTTCAGTCGATTTCGTTGAAAATTTTCCATGAGAACTGTCCTTGTGCGTCTGGGATTCACGCAACACACGAGAGGCGACGGAATCACGCACCTTCTCCATGCCTACTGTCGCACCCAGATTTGCTATGGCGGTAGCTTGCGCATCAATGCGCTTCTCCAGCTCAAACACTCGTTCTTCCAGTTCCGCAAGGCGTGCAGAAACACGACCGCTAAACAGCTCGGTCAGAACCAGGCGAATTGAACGGGGACGTTTATTGAAAGAAGTGAAAGGCGTTTGACGTGCCATTTGGATTCCATTCAGTGTCAGAAAGAGTTGCGGCTGGCCAAGCCAGCCGCCTTTTGGCGTTCCATCCTGGAACAGTACCTAACCGGTACTTCGTCATCCTGACGAACGGTAAGATACCTGATTTAAAATGATAGGTAAATACTTACCTATCATTTTGTGACAAAAATCCAATGTCACGCTTGTGAGGCATATCAGCTGCGGAGTAGGCGGCGATCTTCGCCAGGCGGTCACACATTTCGTTCTCGCGATGACCGGCATGACCTTTAACCCACTTCCAGCGGACATTGTGACGGCTGGCGGCCGCATCGAGACGTTTCCAGAGATCGACGTTTTTGACTGGCTTCTTCTCAGACGTGATCCATCCGTTACGCTTCCAGCCTTTCATCCAGAGCGTCATGCCGTTTTTAAGATACTGGCTGTCGGAATGCAGGATCACATTGCAGGGGTACTTCAGACGCTCCAGCGCAATCAGGGCGCCCATCATCTCCATCCGATTGTTGGTCGTGCTGTGGAAACCCTCAGAAAGCTCGCGCTCTTCACCTCGATACTGGAGAACGATGCCGTAACCGCCAGGCCCGCCCGGATTTTTGAGGCAAGAGCCATCACTGAATACTTTTACGGTTTTGAGCTGGGGATTGAACTCGACTACGGGGGTTTTGAAGTTGGTACGGGATTGCTGGTGGGTTTGGTATCTGGCTTTGGACTTCGTGCGGCAGCCAGTATGTTGCCGGGCTGGGGTCTTGGTCGTCATTTTGGCTCCAGAATCGCGCGCCGCGACGATTTTTTTTCCCTCGCGCGTGTGCGCACGCGTGCGTGTAAATATTAAAAATTTTTAGAAAAGAAAAACTTACTTCCCAGAACAGGTTTTAATAAAACCTGAACTGAACGAACGAAGTGAGTGAAGTTCACCTCGAACGAAGTGAGAGGTTGTCTTTTCAGGTAATACTCTCCCAGGGAGGTGAGTACAAAATTTCCTCACCAACCTGGTCGTTACATAACCTGAAAAGTTATGACCTAAGTCTACTGCCAGCTTAGGCTTGGGAAGTTATGGATGACAGCACCCCAGAACCGAGATCTTCCCACACTTTATGAAGGGGAGTACTGGATTCAACCTCTCGAAACACTCCAGACTCGACAATCATAAAGTGACCCTTCTCTCTGCCCACTTTGGTTCCCCCTTCCCCAACCCCTAAACGGTGCCGGTTCTACGCTGGTAGTGAGCTTTTTAAACCTGACGCCAGTGACGCTATCCCCCACCCATCAGGTCGAGCTGCCGGAATCAATCCGGAAAGCGGGTAGATTTTATCACTGGCGATCTGCGTTTTAAATGGTAAGTACTTACCGATTATTTTGATTGATTATTTTCTCGACCATGAAGCTGGACGTTCAGGGCAAACACCTCATTGATGAGTTCCCCTAACAGCTGCTCCACCAGCTCTTTGTGCTCGCCTGAATGAAGACATTTGAGCGACCATTCGTAGAGACTGAAAGCCTTATCGCGATCTTTCATCATGTCGCGCACTTTGGCCAGAAAATCGCTCTCAACGAGCGCTACGACGTTCGTCGGGTATACCATGATAGTTTTCCTTACTGTGGTTCATAAAATCGATTCTAAAGCGTCTGAAGAGGGGTTCCAGTGGGTTCTGGAGGTGTAAAACGGTCTGGGAGTTGTTTGGAAATCACGTCTTAAAAAGCCTGCGTCTGTATATATTAATAATTAGTACTTAGTTATTTATATATACGGAAGCAGGTTCTCAAACTAACTCCCAGACTGGTGTTTACGCTGCCTTTTTACGTGGTCTCTTCTTCCTGACAACATTGGCAGGATCATAACCACCCAGCTTTTTCATCACCGCCAGCGGTATCTTGCTGATGGTGTGCCCAGCTTCCTGACAGTAGCCACGGAAGATAAGCAACATGCTGCCACCAGGGTTGATGTTCACCTCCACCAGCCCAAGTTCAACATCTGGCTCAACGAACGCCACGCGGCCGCCAGACAAGATGACGGTTTCGTTGGCGCATTCAGCCGCACGCTCGTACCACTGCGTATCGAGGGATTGTGGTATCAACATGACCGTCGTCACTCCACGCGCCTGCTCGCGGATGGCTGCGTCTATCCAGGGGGTGATTTTGGAGTAGGGCGGGTTAAGGAACGCCACAGTGCCAGGTTCTCCCCAGCTGCACTTGAGCGCATCACGCTCAACACCGATAAAGTTCGGCAGGAGAGCGTTATCTTTGTTGCAGGCGACGTCCACATCGAACTTTACGCCTATGTAACGTTGGATGGCGACAAACAACCACTGCGGTGTGCGCCAAAGGTCGCGAAGAGAGGCATCACGCTCTCGCTTTTTGATTTTTTCGGCTGCGATCATTATTTTGCTCTGATAGGTAAATACTTACCTATTTTTTCATTTAATCCAACGGATAGCAAACAAAGAAGAACGCGCCAGATTCGCAAACGGGAAGCTCTCTGGCGCGTTTTATCGATGCTGGGTATGCAATTAGCTTACCCAGCGTCCTAAAGCTCTCAGGGGGCTTTAGATCGGGTAGGGGAACATCATCCAATGGAATACTCCGCTATGAATTTTTTGACGATCGGCGACTCTTTATTAAGGCTTAGATTTCCACCTTCCCTGGTGGCAATGCCAGTAGCTGGAAACACAGCCATCATCTGGCCAGCCTGAGTCGAAGCGGTGTTGAGCGGATATGGTTTCTCCGGGTTGCTCATTAGCGCCAGTTTAATGCTATTGCTGGTCGCCGTGTTCGCGTCAAGGATATGGCGCATTGCGATTACCGTGTAGACGCTGATTTCCGGCCCACCACTAAACCAGTTCAAAAGGTTTAAGATCTTGTCTTTCGCTTTGACTGGCGCCCCTTCGAATGCGGCAGTAAAGCTCTCACTTTCCAGACCGGCTGTCGCATAGAACGATTCGTCCTTACCTTCCAGCGTGAAGCGAGGTTTGGCAGGGGTACGCTCTGATTTTGCCTTCTGGCGTTTTGGCTGCTCTTCTTCAGGTTTAGGCTCTGACGCCACTGAAGGTAAAGGGGTTGGATCTGTACCGGTAGTCTCAGTACTTCGAGCGTCAAGTTCAGGCGCTGGCTCGTTCACTATCTCCGCAACAAGGTCACGCTCTGGTTCCTCGACCTTCACCGATTCGTGCTCAATCTCAAGCTCTTCCAGAACGCTACTCAGATCGCCGGTAGAGCTGGCATTCATGACTTCATCCGCCACCGCCTCGACTGGTTTTGCGATTGCATCATCCAGACCAGAGAGAAGATCGTCGATCTCGTCGACGCCGCTCATTTTCGCAGCTTTCTGCACTGGTTCGTCGAGAGATTGCAACATTGCAGTCAGTTCGTCCAGGTCATCGTTTTTAACAGTGTTTGTAACTGCGCTCATTTTTAACTCCTTATGTTTTCGTTGGTGCGTTTCCGCGTTTTGGTTGAGCGTATTCTGGCAAAACCTATCAGGCGGAAAAGTCATAATTACAGGCAGTTAGAAGAACTGAAGGCAAAGAAAAAGCGCCATCAGGCGCTTTCGAATGGGAGTTTGAAGAAGCCGTATTTCTCTCGGGCTTTGAAGAAACACTGCATCATCAGGTCAGTATCGTAGAGAGCGCTGTGGGCCTTCTCACGGTCGTAAGTGAACCCAAGTGAGAACGCCAGCTCTTCCAGGCGTGGGCGCTTCCCATCCTCGGTAGCCCACAAGCCATCCAGCATGGAGTCAACCAGAGGGATATCTGGCAATTTCACCCCATAGCTACCGAACTCGTGGCGAATGAACGGAAGGTCAAAAGCCTCTCCGTTATGGGCGACTAACGCGCTACATGCGCCCATGTACGCAGCAATCTTGCCTGCGTGGTCAGCCAGTAGCGGTTCCGTCGCCAGATCTTCCAGTGAAATGCCATGCACTGCCTGCGCCTTCGGATCGATACTGCGACGCGGGTTGAAGCGCATCTCAAGGCTGTCGATGTGCTTCTGGGTTTCCAGTTCATAACGGGTTATCGCGATTTCGATAATTTTGTGGCCGGATGTGAAGTCCAGCCCTGTGGACTCAATATCGACGCCACCGACAATCGTGGTCATTCGTACTCCTTACAGCTTCTTCGCGCCTTTCAGCAGTGCGCCACGCACAAACTGAGCAGCCTTTTTCAGTGCGTCCTCGCCACTTTCGCAGACGACCGGCTCGCGCCATTCGCCCGTTGATGTGTTGAGGATCTGGATTTGGTTGGTCTCCAGGCAAACGGACACGTACAGAACCGTACCGCCTGAGAGTTTGAGGTGCATAGGAAACAGAGGGCGCTTGGTGCCGCCATTGAACTGCGACATCGCCACATTGATGGCTTCGCCAACCTCTTCCCCAACAAGTCCTTGAACGGACTCAAACACTGCGCGGATAGCCAGACGTGCTTCACGTTCACTCATCAAAGAGCGGGATTGTTCGTCAGCAATGCGGATCAGTGCTTCAATCGCTTTACGATCTAATTCATCCGAGAGGGGAAGTTCGTCTATCATTCTGTTTTTCCTCGATTCATTTCGCGTGTCTTATTGTCACACTGCCCAACAGGGGAGCAACATTCAGTGGAAGGTCACTCGTCCTGTTATACGGCGCTCGATGTTTTCAGCGGCTCTGTCCAGCACTCGCAATACCGATCTGGCTCGCGCTTCAACCGTGCGGCACTTTTCAGAAATAACGAACACCTGCAGATCGCCGGTTTGGGGAAGCGTGTTGATTTTCGTCAGCTCACCGCACATAAGTGCATCGATGCGAGCAACATAGAGACGGTCAAGCGATCCTCGCTGGGGACGCGCGAGATCTTTGCTGGAAAGCTCAACGCCCGGGCGAAGACCCGCGATAGCATTGAAGTTGGAAATGGCCGCTTTGTGGCAAAACTGCTCAATGTCGAGAGCCAGCTCGATGCAGCGGTCTTCGTTGGTCTGGCCGACCAGGTCAAGCGTATAAGCCATGACATCGGCTGGCGTGCGGTCGATAACAAAACCTTCAACGCCGCGGGTGATCATCTCGATGTGTCTGGCAATCTCCATCTGAACCTGAAGACGTTCGTAAAGGGGCAAACGCTCGCCAACCTTCACCCCCAGACTGCTCATCAGCTTGCCAACGCCGGCATCCACATACGGAATGCCATAATGCGCATCGATGTACCTTGCCAGGGTTGTTTTTCCACTGCCCTGTGCGCCAGTGATTCCAATCCGGTAATCCATTACGACCTTCTGTATACGATCTGCAAAAAGCCAGGCTCATCCTCATTTGCACGTTGGGTATAAGCCGTTTCGACTGGTACGAACCCTAAAGAACGCATCATTGGCGCCGGGAAGAACGCATCCGCGCCCGGCACATCCACGCCAATATGCGACAGCCAGATCTCTTCTACGTGTGGCATAAAGAGCGAGTAAATCTGCCCGCCACCAATCACCCAGACCGGATCTGGCAGTCTCAAAACGTCATCGATGCCAGCGGGGTAGAACCCATTGGGGATATACCCACGAGAGCGCGTCAAAACGAGGTTATGGCGCTCTGGCAGCGGGCGCTTGAGACTTTCCATCGTCTTGCGTCCCATCACGACAGTGGCGTTTTTGGTGAGTTGTTTGAACAGTTTCAGATCGGTCGGGCAACGCCAGGGAAGTTCGTTGCCAATGCCGATTTCATAGTTGCGGCCGACAGCTGCAATCATCTTCATTGGCTTACCTCATAGATGGTTGGTCGCTGGTGAGAATCTGCCAGCGCAGAACGCAGACGCGGATCATGAACCAGTGCGGCGATAAGTAAGTCGCCTTTGTGCTCTGCCAGCGTGCGCTTGATATGGGTTTCAAAACTGACACCGCGCGGAACCAGATGGAGCCAGTCATAATCAATGCCGAAGTCCTTCAGCCAGCGTTTGGTTGGGCCTTCGAGCGCTTCCGGACGACTACTGATAAGCACCACTTCAGCACCGGAGCGAGCAAAACCACGCAACATGCGGCTGGTGGGAAAGATGAGTTCATCACCGGCAATGAGAGCGCCTGCATCCGCATCAGACACTGCTTTGCGATGGCTGGCTCTCGCCAGCACACCCTCAATTTCACACAACACATACATCCCTCTGGCCATATCACACCGCCACTGGAACCTTGATCCACGGAAGAGGTCTGTAGCCGCACACCTGCACACCTTCCCATTTGAAGTCGTCCAGTTCGGCCCATTCATGCGGAAAAATGACAACCGGGTCGGACTCTTTGGGCGGCTCGCGCTTCATCAGCTCCTCAACGCCTTCCATGTGGTTGTCGTAGAGATGAACGTCAAAGCCAAAATGCACGAATGCGCCAGCCATGTGGCCGGTGATCTTCGCGAGGAAGTGGGTGAGAATGCCGTAACCGGCGATGTTGAACGGCATACCAACAAAGGTATCGACGCTGCGCTGCACCAGGCATGAGTTCAGAATGCGTTTCGGGATGCCCAGCTCGTCCAGCATGTTCTCAGTAATGCCGCCATCTCTTTCCAGAAGACACAGCATCTGGGTGTAAATGGACTCGTGGCCGTGGCGGTTGTGCTGAATGCCAATGTCGGTGGCCATCGTCAGTCGGGTCTCAAAGTCCAGCTCGCGACTCCACAGTGAAAACACGAAATGGCATGGCGGCAACTTCATGTCTTCCAGTTCGCCAACATTCCAGGCATTCAGCAGGATGCGACGATCTGTCGGGTTGGTGCGAAGCGTGTGAACGATACGCTGTAGCTGGTCGATTTCACGGGACAACACAACGCGATCTTCACTTACGCCCAGATACCCCTCGACCTTGTACCCGCGCTCACGGAACGTGTCGATTTTGCTCAAATACTCGCTATGGCTCACGATGCGGGTATCTTCCCACCGACGCCATTGTTTGCCATAGACCGGGCCTAAATCGCCATTTTCATCAGCCCAGGCATCCCAGATTTTGACGCCATTGTCTTTCAGGAACTGGATGTTGCCCGTTCCTTTGAGATACCACTCCAGCTCAACCAGTAACGGCTTCAGGTTGACGGCTTTTCCGGAGATAAGTGGAACAGAGCCGCCCGTTAGCATGTAGTAGGAAGGGACATATGAAACGCTTTTTGTGCCGGTTCCGGTGCGATCACCCGCGTGAACGCCAGTGTTGAGCACCGTTTCAACCACTTTGGCATACGAACCACTGGCAAACTGACCGTTCGTAAAGTCTCGATTCAGTAGGATAGACAAAATCAACCTCACACAAGATAAGTAAGTACATACATATTATTTTATACAAGTTTATCTGTCAGAAGTGTGTAAGACTAGGAGGGGAGTAAAAAAAATGGTGGCTCTTAGGCCACCATTGCAATGAGCAATTAAGAACTTGGACAATAAAACACGCCCAGGCAATATATAATGATAAGTAGATACTTACAATTATTTTTTTACCATCTCGTAAAGAGATGAGGTTTTCGCCTTCTCAACAAAGCGAGTCAGATCCACATCGCTGTAGGTTGGGGATTTGAGGATCTTGCCATCAGAAACTCTGAAGCCAATCATCATGTCAGTCCCTTCAGCGTGGCGGAAGCCCAGATCTCCCTTGTCGTATTTGCAATTCTCTACCGCCACACGACGCTCTTCGGCGTCAGCCGGCCACAGCTTGGTCATGTTGGAACGATGGATTTCTGCCACCAGCTCAACAATATCGATACCGAGAAAATCAGCCAGGCGGTAGGTCATCATGCAGGCAACGTAGATTTTATTCATCACGCGGCGCAGCTCCTGCACCAATTCGGAATCGCTAATCGGCTTCGCTTCGAGTTTGTCAGCCAGCGCATTCAGCATTAATGCAGCTTCTTTTGCTTCTTCAAACGGGATAGCCATGTCGTCAAAGACCGTGTTGCCTGGAACCATGATGGTGTGGATGAAGCGATCAACACTCTGCTCTTGGGTGTAGTAGCTCATGCCTGTAGAGATACCGCCTTTGATGGCCACCATTGTGCCGACGCCCACGTAAAGGAAGTCAGCCATCGCATCCAGCAGCGCCGTCATGTCCCCGTTTTTAGCTGCCGGGATGCCCTCGGTAACAGCTTCTTCGTGGATCAGCTTGGCACGCAGACGCAGTAGTGCAGGATCTGGAATGGCACGGCGTGGGTGCTGAAACAGTGTGTGGAACTGGTCAACCATCAGGTAGATGCTTTCCGTTGCCTTGCCAAAACCGGGATTCAACTCGTAAGGCTCTGGCTTAAATCCCACGAGTTTGTCTGCGGCAAGTTTCAGATGATCGGTCAGTTTCGTAAATTTCATGTCTTCTTTCTTTCCTTTGGACTTCATTTGATACGTCAATTGTGACCCAGCAGCGCCAGGCCACAAAGTGGTTAAACTCGGCTTAAAGGTCTGCGAACTGGCTCAGGCCGGAGCGATCGACAGCGGAGTCAATCTGGCCAACGAGGTAGTTGCTTTGTTCAGCTTCCTGCGGAGCGATCTGCAGGGTGTCTGACAGCAGCCATTTATTCATCCATACCAGTGGATCGTCTTTGATTTCCGGGAACAGCGGTCGCAGCCCAAGACGACGCATTGCCAGGTTGGTGCGGTATTTCACATAGCTTTTGAGGATGTCGGCATTCAAGCCAATCATTGAGCCGTCTTTAAACAGATAGTCAGCCCAGCGCATTTCCTGCCCGGCCACGTCCATCATGGTCTGATAGATGAAGCTCTCTTCTTCTGCGGCAATCATCTTCCACATCAGACCTTCACGACCGGTACGCATAAAGCGGATCATGCGTTCAGTACCTTCGCAATGCAAAGCCTCGTCACGCGCGATAAAGCGCATGATCTTCGTGTTGCCCTCCAGCAGCTTCCGCTCACCAAAGGCGAACGTACACGCAAAGCTCACGTAGAAGCGAATCGCCTCCAGTGCATTCACCGACACCAGTGTTCGGAACAGCTGGCGCTGGAGAGGGTAGGGCTTGCCATCAAACTCGCTGACATACAGCCGTTCAAATTCGTCTTCGCCAAGATGCTGGCGAGCGCAGGTCATTTCGTACAGCCTGTCATATTCGCTTGAGATGCTTACAGCCCGGCTGATGATCTCTTCGTCCGTGACGATGCCGTCGAAAACGATGCTCGGGTCATCCACCATACCGCGGATAATGTGGGTATAGCTGCGGCTGTGAATCGTCTCAGAGAACGACCAGGTCTCAACCCATGTCTCCAGCTCAGGAATGGAGATCAGCGGCAGCAGTGTTGCGTTTGGACTGCGACCCTGAACGGAATCCAACAGCGTCTGGTAACGCAGGTTGCTCAGAAAAATATGGCGTTCGTGCTCTTGCAGCTTGGTATTGAAGTCGATGCGGTCAGTGGTAATGTCGACTTCTTCAGGGCGCCAGAAGAACGAGAGTTGTTTCTCAATCAGCTTTTCGAAGTCACGGTACTTTTGCTGATCGTAGCGTGCTACGTTGACAGACTGGCCGAGGAACATAGGTTCCTTCGTTGCGTCGTTAGCGCCCAAACGGAAAGTAGAATAAGTCATGTGTTTCCCTCTGAATGTTATCGAGTGGCTTTAAACAAATTGTTATCTTATTGGTTTAAACAAGGTGCTCAACTCAATGAAAAGGTGGGGATTTCTCCCCACGCTCATCAGATTTTGCACGCGCCATCGCACTCATCTTCTGGCTCAACAACCTCCGCAGCGGAAGGTTCTGACACCTGATCGTCGTCATCACGCTTACCAGCGCCATCACGCGTGTTGTGGTAATAAAGCGTCTTCACACCTTGCTGATACGCAAACAGCAGGTCTTCCAGCAGCTTCATCATTGGAACCTTATCGCCAGGGAAGCGAGTCGGGTCGTAGTTGGTGTTCGCAGAGATGGCCTGATCGAAGAACTTCTGAATAATGGCCACCTTAGTCAGATAGCCGCGGTTATCCGGCATATCCCACAGGTACTCGTACTGGTCTTTCAGTTGCGCGAAGTCCGGAACGACCATCTTCACGATGCCGTCTTTGGAAGACTTCACGGACACCGGGCCGCGTGGCGGCTCAATACCATTGGTGGAGTTGGTGATCTGGCTGGACGTCTCACACGGCATTTGCGCTGTAAGAGTGGAGTTACGCAGACCATGCTCACGGATACGGCCACGCAGTTCTTCCCACGGCATTTTCAGCTCGAAAGAGGTCTCCGGGTTGGTATCCAGCGTTTTGCGATAGTGGTCGACTGGCAGCTGGCCCTGTGCATATTTGGTGTGGGAGAACCAGTCACATGCACCTTTCGCTTCAGCCAGTCGGCAGCTCGCATCGAGCAGGTAGTACTGAATGGCTTCGAAGGTCTCATGCACCAGCTGGTTGCCCGCAGCGTCAGAGTAGTTAAAGCCGTTCTTCGCCAGATAGTAGGCAAAGTTGGTCACACCAATACCCAGACTACGACGAGCTTTAGCCGGGATTTCTGCAGCAGCCATCGGGTAGTCCTGATAGTCGAGCAGAGAGTCCAGTGCCGCCACAGCGTAGAACGCCACGTCTTTCAGTGAGTCCAACGTGCGGATCGCACCCAGGTTAAACGCAGACAGAGTGCAAAGCGCGATTTCCCCGTTCGGATCGTCAGTGAACGCCAGTGGCTTGGTCGGTAGCGTGATCTCCATGCAGAGATTGGACTGGTGTACCGGTGCAATTTCCGGAACGAATGCGCCGTGATCGTTCATGTGGTCGACGTTGGCAATATAAACACGACCAGTGGAGGCACGCTCCTGCATCAGCGTAGAGAACAGGTCGACGGCCGGGATAGATTTCTTACGAATGCTCTCGTCGGCTTCGTACTTCAGGTACAGCTCTTCGAACTTGTCCTGATCAACAAAGAACGCGTCGTACAGGCCCGGCACATCGTGTGGGCTGAACAGCGTAATATTTTCGTTGCGCACCAGGCGGCGATACATCAGACGGTTAATCATCACGCCATAGTCGAGATGACGAACGCGGTTCTCTTCAATGCCACGGTTGTTTTTCAGTACCAGCAGACTTTCAACTTCCAAGTGCCAGATCGGATAGAACGCTGTAGCAGCGCCGCCGCGAACACCGCCCTGAGAGCAGGATTTCACAGCTGTCTGGAAGTGTTTCAGGAATGGAATAACGCCAGTGTGGGTGGCCTCGCCATTGCGGATCTCACTGCCCAGCGCACGCAGACGCCCAAAACCAATACCAATGCCCGCGCGACGTGACACGTAGTCGATGATTGCGGAAGACGCAGCGCTAATACCTTTCAGACTATCAGCAGCTTCAATCAGCACGCAGCTGGAGAACTGGCGAGTAGGGGTGCGCACGCCGGCCATAATTGGCGTTGGCAGAGACAGCTTGAATGTACTGGTCACATCGTAGAAGCCCTTAACCATCTCCAGACGCGTCTTACCGGCGCAGCCATCTTCCCAATTCTGGAACAGGCACATGCCGACCAGCATGTAGAGTTGCTGTGGCCCTTCGTAGATAGCGCCAGTTACACGGTTTTGAACGAGATACTTGCTCGCCAGCTGCACGGTGGCGGCATAGCCGAAGTATTCGTCGCGCTTAGGCTTGATGTACACGCCCAGCTCGGCAATTTCTTCCTGAGAGTAGTACTTGAGAAGGTCTTCATCGTAAACGCCACGACTGACGTTGCTGACGATGTGATTGTAGAAATTCGGGTAGTCATACTGGCCGAAGGCGTCCTTGCGGATCTTGAACAGGCTCAGTCGCGCGGCAACCTGCGAGTAGTTCGGGGTTTCCGGAGAGATCAGATCGGCAGCGGACTTCACCAGCGCCTCATGCAGCTGGCAGGTGGTCATTCCGTCGAAAATGCTGGCAGCAGCGCCCATAGCGACAGCAGACGCGCTAACGTTGCGAATGTTTTCGACTCCCCACATCACAACGCGGTTGTATTTTTCCTCTGACAACGGCTCAGTGGAACCGTTACGTTTTACGATGCTTATCATGTATCACCCAATAAAAAAGGCCACTAAATATAGTGGCCTCATGTTAATAGATAAGTACTTACCTATCAATTACCGACTTATAAAATTCCTGCAAGAACATCGCGAACCTGACGGAATTGATCTGTTTGCATACCGGTGTAAATCGACGCGACAGCGTCCGCAAGGTGCTCGTTTTTATTCACCAGCACTTCCTTACCAGATTGCTTCCGGCGCAACCACGGGGCGTTTGGCTGCTTCTGCGTAGCCCACTGAATGATCTCTTCCTTCGACGTGGTCAGCTTATTCCCGACATAGTGCTTAATCTCGTTTGGCGTGACCTGTATCAGTGGCTTATCCACGCACGCCAGTACACCAATGCAGATGCCGTATGAGGTTTGTGCGCGACTGGACTGGCTACCAACCGGCAACTCGCAAAACACCATATGAGCCTGCTCGATTATGGGCTTGGCGGTACGCCAGATTTCGTTAGCGCGGCGCAGATCGTCGCTGTTAACGCGAACCGTCTTCTTGTTTCCACCAGCTTTGGTTTCCACCAATGTCAGGCCATGAATGTCCAGCTTATCCGTTTCCAGATCCAGCGTGCCAATCGCCAGGCCAAAATTGCTCATTGAAGGGTCGACGCCGACCACACGAATGGTTTTACTCATTTTTGGTCTCCTTACCACGTAGCCCAGGTTGGGCATTCCATTAGTTTCTGTTCAAGTGTCTTCTCCGGCTCGCGAGTTGGCGGCTTCGGAATGTCGCTAACAACATGAATGCTATCGTTGGTTAGAACGCCTGCAGCAATATCTGCATCAATCATGCTCTGGCCGATGAAATGCCGCATGATGTCGATCAGATGGCGTGCAGCCGTTTCATTCGCGCTGAATACATGGGGGAGAAGAACTTCAATAACCGCTACTTCACATCCCTCCTCGTAAAAGCAGAGTTTCGCCCGCTTTGAAATTGGCGCGTGTCGGTCATAGTCAACAGAGAAGCTGGCGAAAGCAGCACCAGGCATTGCAACGTGATCCGCGCGTGCGTTAGCGTGTCGAATCAGATTAGTGAATGCGGTGCTGATGTGCGTCTCCATCGCATTGAAGAGCGCATTTTCTTGGATGTTCAGCGTTCCGGTTTCAGGAATCACAACGAACCCCGGCCCAGAATGTGGGAGATATCCACCTTCCGTAAATGGATTAATAAGGATCGGCGCAGTGCTTCCTGACGGCAGCATAGACAAACTCGGCATCAACGGAGTCGATGACAACAGACTGGTTAATACCGAGAACTGGTCGTCATTGATGTTTTCGTTTTTCCACAAAAGTGCAGGCGCAGCTGCTTTTGCCGTATGGTGGTTTATCAGCTTTATAGACTGCATCACGGCAAACATCTGCAAAAACTGCGTGCGGCTCAAGTTAAACGACATAGCTGCGACCCTCTTTGACTTCGACTGTGATGGTTTCCCGGAACCACGATTTCATCTCTTTGTGGGAGATGATCATCACTGTGCCGCGTTCACGCGCTTTGGCTTCCAGAATCCCCATGAGACGCTCCAGACCGGCAGTGTCGAGCGCGTCGTCAATTTCATCGCCGATAAACAGCTCGATATTCTTACTGGCGCGACTGGCAACCAGATCCTGCAAGGCAAGAGAGCACGCAATGCGTACCTTACGCTTCTCGCCACCAGACAACGTCTGGAAGGATTTGCTGGAGCCTGTTTTGGTTACGCTGATATTGAATTTGTCGCGATACTCGCCTTTCTTCGTTGTCTCCATTGTCGACCATTCGGCAACGATATTGCCGTCCGACAGCGTGTTGAGATACTCCGCAGTCCTGATGTTCAGGAAAGGCGTAACAGACGTCAGGATGTGTGAACGCACGCCTGCTGGGGAGTAAACCTGGCGAGCTTTCTCCAGCAACAGAGCCTGTTCCTGAATGCTTTTTAACTCTTTTTTAAGTACTGCATGATTAGATTTATTGGCAGCCAGGTTGTCTTCATGGCGCTTAATGACAGCCAGAAATGGGTTTACCTCTGCCATGATGCGATTCACGTCAGTACGCGCCCGCGCCACCATCGCTTCGACGGCCACAACTTCACGTTCTCGATGACGCAGCGCACTTAGCTCATTGGTCAGGCGTTCGATTCTGGCGATGATTTCTGAGACGTCGGGTGTGGCTGCGACCAGTGCAGACTCGATGCCGAGCGCTTTCTCAAGACGAGCTTTGTGTTGAGCCACTGCCGCTGCTGATGCCTGCGCCTGGCCGATCTCATTACGCGCTTGTTCAATGAAACTCTCCTTCACGGTGGACAAATCTTCTTCGCAGTAGGGCTTTCCGCACGTAACACAAGGTGCTCCGACCTTTGTGTTGACCTCTTCTGCTTTGGTTTTAAACGAGCGAGCACGGTTCATGGACTCGTTCTGTGCCGCTTCTGAAGTGCGGATGCTTGAGCGGATCTCCGTAATCGCACCGCGCACCTTCAGCAGTTTGGCGTCATGCTCTTCTTTGGAGGCCAGCTTGCTGCGTTCGCCAGCAATCGCGTTTTCCGTATCCCGGATCTGTTCCGGCAGCGAGCGAATTTCCATCACGACTTCAGACAGCGTTACCTCCGCGCCAGCCAAATCGACGCGGGCCTTGTCCAGACGTTCGCCGCGATCGCGCTCCCAACTATCAGAGGACGCTTTGGCCGCCTCAATCTCTGACTGCGCGGTCTCGATAAGCGTGAGACAGGCGTCCATTTTGGATTTGGTAACATCCATGCGTGCGGCAGCTGCATTAGCACGCTCGCGAGCAATGGCATAGGCTCGCGTTAACCGGTCGACGCCAGCGGCTTCTTCAACGATGGTTTTGAGGTTCTTGTCGGACATACCCGGCAGATCAGGCATTGCTTCCTGACTGGCGTAGATGGACGCCATGAACACCTCTTTCGATGCACCAATCAGGCGTTCAACGAACTCCTGCGTCAGTGTGTCTTTGCCTTTGGTCATATCACCGTCTTCGCCACGAACGATCAGCCGGTTCTTGAACTCTTTGTGTTTGCGGTGGCGAATGATGGCGTAACGCTTTCCTTCATCCTCAACAGTCACCATCACGCGACAGTTTTTCTCGTGGCCTGTAGAGAGCACGTCGTCACCTTTGACGCCATGCGCAGTTTCGCCATACAGACACCACATCAGGCTGTTCATCAAAGTCGATTTGCCCGCGCCATTGCTGGCAGCGGAAGAGTCGCCACTGTTAACCCCCTGAATGAGCACCAGACCGCGTTGGTCTAACTCAACTTCGGCGCTGGCTAACGCCATGAAGTTCTCAACCTGGAGCTTTAGAAATTTCATACAATGCCTCTAACTTTTTGATTCAAATGCTGGCCTTTTCGCAGTTGAAACTCCGTGTGGGCTGGGAAAGATCGGCGTTTCAGTACGCCTTGTTTGCTCAGTCTTCCCAGATAAAACGCCACAGGGTTTCCGTTGGGTGGGTAGGGCTTGTGGAACATCACCGTCTGGCCTCGTTCAAGTCTTTTCATCGTGGAGATGAAGTCCCGAAAGCTCCCAGAATGGCTCGTACTCACATTGCCTCCGCACTCTCCGCTTCGGTCAGGATCTCCTGACACAGCATGTCCAGCTTGCTCAGGTCGAAGCCGCCGTCAGTGTCGTGAACGATCTTGCAGTACGCCGCGACGGACTCGCCCAGGCTGTCTATTTTGCTGGTCTCCGCAGTACTGGCAGTGCCTTCCATCATCGATGCCTTGCGGATGAAGTTGCAGACGACACCCTTCGCGCCCATTGTTTTCAGGACGTTCTGGATTTTGATGCCCTCTTCATCGCTCTCCACAACGGCACGGAAGCGCACGTAGTTACCGCGAATTTGGTCGTCTTCCACATCGTCCTCAAGGTTGACGAACTTGGGTGCGGAGGTTTCGTGGTGGGTGAATGTGCCGTCAGGGTTGACGATCATGAAGCCAGCCAGAGAGCCAACATCGCCCCAATTCTGGTGCGTCAGCGCCCCGATGCTAACCACTCCAGGCAGCACTTCTTTGTGGTTGTGGTAGTGTCCGGACAGCAACAAACGGAAGCCGATATCTTTCAGTTCCTGTGCGTCGATGCCGACATCAGGCATGGTGGGGATCGCTTTGTTGATCGAGGTATGCACAACAACATCGTGGTTGTCGCCATCAAGCCCGGAACGCAGTGTTTTGAGGTCGCTGATAAGCTCTGCGTGGTTGTTACGCCAGCTAATCAAGTGGACGGTAACGTCGCCCATTTTGATGGAATGGGGACGTTTGCCGCAGACGATTTCCACACCGATTGAGCGCAGAGAGGCCGCTGCATTGGCGCTGTATACGGAATCGTTGGTTTCGAGGTCGTGGTTGCCGGCCAGCATTACCACTTCGAGGCCCAACTCTTTGATGATCCACTCGTAAGTTTCAGTCACGAAATGCAGGACGGAAGGTGATATAGCACCACGAACATGGAAAGTATCACCAGCCACCAGCATGTACTTACAGCCCGCAGCTTTCATGGCTTTGGCTGCTTCTTTCGTGGCGTCCAGTTGGATCTCCAGTCGAGAGTTCAGCCCGTCAGCGTTTGTTGTCGCAAAAGCATCCCAACGATGATAATGGGGATCTGATATCACCCCGTATGGCAATGTCATGTGTCTTTTCCTTTGTGGTTATTTTGATACAGATGTTAAGCGTGCTTGAGAGGCGAGCAACCCAGACAACACGGCACAGAAGAAAATCTACAGGCACACGATTATGACAAAATATATAAGTAAATACCTACTTATTTTTATGGTGATGACAATATCTCAACCGTATGGGGGCTTATTACTTCGGATCGCGAAACAGCATCTGCGTGCCTTTGGGGGACGTGTCGAAAAGGTGAAAACCTCTGCGTTTTAGCATGTCGGCCATTTGCGAGGATTTGACGTAGCACTTCGCCATCATCGGCTGGCTCGGGTTTGAATCGATCATGTCGGACACCAGCATTGACCCATAGCCTTTCCCGCGCAGCTCTTTGACGATACTGACGGCACGGAGTTCAAGTCGTGGCGCACCGGTTGGATCGAGTGCGGCACAGAACCAGATTAGCCCTGCTTTTTTGTCATCAGAACGGCGCAGCAGGATGTAGATATAATGCCCGGAGTATTGGCCCTGCTCGTTCGTCTGGATGGCCAGCCTGGTCTGCTTCTCAAAGGTTTTACCACCCTTTGATGTGAGGATCTCTTCGTAGAAGTGACCCTTGCGTGCGCCGTCTTCGAACTCACCCATGATAAATGGCATGTCTGCCACAGTTGCTGCCCTTGAATAAAATTCACTCATGTATTAATCCCTAAAGCTCTCAGTGTCTTTCTAAGACACCATATTTTATGCCCCGGTAAAACCATGAGTTTACGTTTAAAACGTCTCAGGGGGCTTCTGACGCGCTACGCTGATGTCGATTACCCCAGCTTTTGGGCGAGGGTCGACAAGATTCAACTCTTCAGCACTGTGATACTCCGTATCGAACTCCCGATCGACATGGCGAATGTAGATGGCCGTAAGAAGGCTGTCGTCGTTCAGGAAGTGTCCGTAGGATTTGCGGATCACTTCGCCAACCTTCTCGATCTTCTCTCCACCCATGCAGAGATGGTTAAACCGGCTGTGTTTCCGCAGCATCTCATCCACCGGGCCGGAGTAGACCTTATCGACTCTCCCGAACCGGATGATATTTCCAGTATCAGCCTCAACCAGACAAACGAGCTTGCCAGGTTCGACCCGGTCTCGCCATGTTACGCCAGAGCGGAATGTGTTGAAGTAGGGTGCGTCTAATCCGATGATCGGTTTACGAAATGCCAGCAGTGGCACGTAACGTATGCAGCTGTTCAGGTGGAAGTGCGCCCCGGCGTCGTGGAGTTTGAGCCGGGTTTCGTTAATCGGGCACTTCGACGCAATGCCGCACAGGTCGCAGAGCAACTTCTGTTTGTTCAGGCTAGTGTTCGATTCAATGGTGTAGGAGCCATCTTCAAGACGGCGAACCCAGCGCGTGCGTTTGAGATCCATAATTCTTATTCAAATAGTTTTGTCCGGGGCAACGATAACTGACAAGGCGCACCGATGTTTGCAAATGCCTGTTTTACTTATACCCATTATTCACAGGACCGATCCAATAATTAGATCCCCAGAGAGATCCTACAGAAGATCAAAAGAGATCCCCGATCGTCTCCAGCCGTTGCGGTTACTGGCCTGAGAGGGGTTTACTATCCACTATGGGGAGGAAAGTAACCTCTGTAGAGAGCATAATAACCGCTATGAAGAGCAAAACAACCTCTCTGGAGAGTGGTCGGTATCCACTGTAGTGAGTAGGATACATTGTCTTAACTGGATAACTCAGTGCCTGTTTTTCTACGTCAGGTGGCTGATATTCATAGAGATGTTGAAAGTTTTGCGTTCAGGCGTGTTTGTTTCGACCACACATTATCCCCAGAAGGGGAGTGATGGCTGGTTTTGCAATTACCTGATTTTTATACACAGGCCCGATCCAGTAATTCAGATCCCAAAGAGAACCAAAGAGACCCACAAAGACCCAAAAAGATCCCCGCACCCAGCAAACCGTTGTGCCACATGGCCTTAGAGGTGATCGATATCCACTATAGAGAGAAGATCAGCCACTATGAAGAGCAAGCCAACCACTGTAGAGAGTAGAAAAACCACTATAGGCGGTAGGATAACCGCTGTGATGAGTGCTACTATCCACTGTAATCAGCAAAGGCCACCAAAGCGGTCGAATAAAAAGAGACACTTGGAATGAGCGAAAACGGCAATAAAAACATAGCGATCGTTGAAGCATTCTCAGAAACAGACAAAAAGACCGGTGAAGTTGTTACGTTAGTTCCTAACACCAACAACACAGTTCAGCCTGTTGCTCTGATGCGTCTTGGTCTCTTCGTTCCGACGCTGAAATCGACCGCCAGGGGCAGAAAGGGGCAAATGGTCTCTATGGACGCCTCTGCTGAACTCAAACAGCTGTCTCTGGCCAAAGCCGAAGGGTACGAGGACATAAGGATCTCCGGCGTTCGTCTGGATATGGATAACGACTTCAAAACGTGGGTAGGCATCATCCACGCGTTCGCCAAGCACAAGGTTGTTGGCGACACCGTCACGTTACCGTTCGTCGAGTTCGTCAGGCTCTGTGGCATACCAACGGCCAGATCGTCCGCGAAGTTACGCAAGCGCCTGGACAGTTCTCTAACTCGTATTGCCACAAACACTATCTCATTCCGCAGTAAAGGCTCTGATGAGTATTACGTGACGCACCTTGTGCAGACAGCAAAGTACAGCACAAAGAACGACACGGTCTCGCTGCAGGCTGATCCTAAGATTTTCGAACTCTACCAGTTCGACAAAAAGGTTCTTCTGCAACTCCGGGCAATTAACGAACTCTCCAGAAAAGAATCCGCGCAGGCGCTCTACACCTTCATCGAAAGTTTGCCACCTGACCCGGCACCAATCTCGCTGGCTCGCTTACGCGCCAGACTTAACTTAACCAGCCGCACCATTACCCAGAACGCGACAGTCAGGAAGGCGATGGAGCAGCTGCGTGAGATCGGCTATCTCGATTACACCGAAGTGAAGCGCGGCAGCTCGGTCTACTTCATCATCCACTATAGGCGGCCGAAATTACGCCCAGCACTGCCACCAACTAAAGCTGCGCCTGAAGAACCAGAAGACATCTTGCCTGGTGATGATCAGGAGGACATTATCGATGTTGTTCCTGAAGAAAAAGAGGGTGAGATGGTCATGTTGAGCAAGGAAGAACTGGCGATTCTCGAAGAGCTACGCAAGGCAAAAGCTCGCAAATAACCCAACCACTGTAGAGAGTAGAAAGGCTCACTATCCACTGTAGTGAGCCTTTTGTTTATCTGAAATCCGCTATCCACTGTAGTGAGTAACAACAACCGAAGAGTAACCACTGTAGGCAGTAGCGCTCAAATAACGAAATAAATGTTAGTGGTTACTAACCTAGATGAAACAAGGGCTGCGAGGTTAGTGGTCACTGGGTATCTTGTTAAATCCACTCTCTATAGTGGTTATCGTTGTTCCCGTCGTTATTGGCTATCCACTGTGGAGAGCAGAATCGGTTGGCCGGATTTACTAACCACTGTAGTGAGTAGATATCCGCTGAAAACAGTGAAGGTTTACTCTCCATAGTGGATACCCGCTGGAGAACGCATTCCATCACTCTCTATAGTGGTTGTTTGCTGCGAATGAACGCCTGTTTACTCCCTACAGTGGATAGCGACGTCGATAATCTCCACTTTACTCACTACAGTGGATACCGGATGTCACGGCAGGCGTTTTACTCACTACAGTGGTTATGGGCCGGATACGCACGCGGTGAGCTGGCTACTCACCGCAGTGGTTAGGGTCATCAGTGGATTTTCTTCAGCAGACCCCAGAGTGTCCCGGCCTTCGTCGTGAGCTTACCTGTTTCCGGATCGTACATGCGCCATTCGCGACGCTGGTGGACAATGACACCGTCCTCACGCTCCAGACGCTCCAGCACGCCGGGTTGCTTAAACCCTTTGGCACGCCAGTAGCCACTTGTTTTTTCGATTTCCAGACCTGCCAGTGTAACCGCCATCAACCAACCTCCTTGCAGTCATCGAAAAGGTAGCTGGCGTTCTTCGCGTGAACGCCGTAGACATCACCTGATTTGTTGTAAACGAACTTATCTTCACCCACGCCAGACAGTTTGCCGTTACGTTTGGTGAGATAGGGGGAAGACAGGACGCGATCATCGCGAACAACATAAAACTGTTCGCCGCTGTCCACAACCATCGCGCCGTAGCTGGCTTTGACGACATTGCGGATCACGTCGTTTTTCACTTCGGCCACTGACATCTCACACTCATAGACGTGCGTGTCCGCGTAGACAGGGAGGGAGAGCAGCGCCAGAGCCAGGGCTAGTTTCTTCATGCCACGACTCCTTTGATAACGCCGAATGCTGAGTCGAATACCAGCACTACGGCCAGCGCATTAACCATCGCGCCATTAACAGGTGCCAGCGCTTTACGGATTGCTCCGGTGAAGATGCAATCGAGCACAAAAGCTATCGAGACAATAAGTAATAAAGTGTCTAATACAGTTTTCATGATAGGTAGATACTAACTTATATATTTTTTGCTGTAAATATCACTCAAAAGTGCTGATGCCTAAGATACGCTCAAGATGAGCCGCGTCTTCATCGCTTACCGGCATCGTGTCGTCGACGTACCAGCAACTACCGTTGTGCCAACAAACACCGTCATCATCGACATACACAGAATCTGCATCAATGCCTGTGTACTCAACGAGATTGCGCTCAATTGCCGCTTGAATTTCTTCATCGTTCAGCCCATCGCACTTGACCATGAATAGCGGGTAAACGTCATAGTCGGTGCTGGCTGAAATTCGAACCAAAATCTTCATGTGTCTTCTCCTTGTTGGTAAGTACTTATTTATATTAATGTGCGCCATGCGGCGCACAATCATTGTGTTCAGGCTGGTGAAAAGAACTTCTCCAGCGTGCGGTCGACAGCTTTATCGATGTGCATCAGATGCCAGACGACCATATCTTTACTTCCCATACCGCGGGTGTAGATCACGTCGAACTTACGCCAGGCGGCGTGAAACCAGTGCGGTGTATCATCAACCGGCAGATTCTCTCCAGCCTCCTTGAAGTACTTGAGCAGCATGGCCTGTTCAGCGGTGGGCGTCGGGCCAATCTCTTCCGCGTACATTCTGATGAAACGCTGCCAGTCGGCTTCATCTTCTGAAGGTTCCGGTGCGTTCATCTCTGCAATCGCCTCACGCAGCTGCGTCGCCCATTCTGGCTCCGGGAAGCCCTGGGCAATTTCGGTATCCACTACATCCAGCGCAGCGTTGGCCGCGTCATACAGTTTCTTCACGCTTTTTCTCCTGCATTAAAAGGAACACGGTCATTGCCGCTCTGAAAGGGTTAGGGTTCTGGATCAGATGTTGTGGCGTTGAGCTATCCACCTTTCTGTGGGCCGCTCTCCACTCGCCAGGCTGTCTGGCGGGGATTACGCCGATTCTGTGTCGATAAATAATGTCCCACGCATCTTCCGGATCGTTACACCAGTCGAAGGTTCCGGCTCCGTTCGGGCCGATTGCGACCACTGCTGTGTAATCGCCTTCCTGTGAGCCTTTCCAGCCATATTGTGAGATAAGCGGTCGATGGCCGGTGGCTTCCGCGACCAGGCAGTTAATCTCAAAGTCCGTCATCTCGCTGTAATTTTTCATTCCCGATCTCCTTCTCATCCGTTGCCGAACAACTATGTGGCGTTGTCACTTTGTACTTCTACGGATGCTAATTCCGTATTAGTAACCAATTTGTTTTCTTGTTGGTGATAATACGGAAATAAAAAAGGCGTCCAAGTGGACGCCGTATCTTTGAAAAGGCTGTTACTTCAACGCGATAAACGGAGTATTAGCCCCTTCAGTCATGTACTGAGGCAACTGGCCATTCCATTTGTTGATGGCTTCCAGCTCCATGACGTTCGGGTTCTGACGTAATGCTTCACCGCGCAACTTGATGGCATCAGCTTCTGCTTGAGCACGCTTGCGGATAGCGTCGGCTTCACCTTCGGCTTGTTCACGCAGCATGTTCGCTTCTGCCTTGCGCTGCTCAACTTCCTGCTGGCGCTGGAGCGTTTTCTGGTTCGCGGTCACTTTGGCATTGATAGATTCGATGACAGTGTCCGGATAGTCTGGTTTGCCCACCCATGACAGGCTAATAACCTCAATACCTACCGGTGACATTTCTGCCTGAATGTCTTTCAGCGCATTGTCGAGCAGAGACGCCTTGCCACCGTCGATGAACGTGTCGGTAGTCATGCGGCTGGCCAGACGGTTCAGTGAGTCCGCAATCTTCTGGCGCAGATCAGTGTCGGTAATGTCATCAACACCTTTGCGATAGGTCTGGAATACGGTAGTTACTTTGTCGCGATTAACCAGATATGCCACACCAATTTTGTGGCCGATGGCTGTACCGTCGCTCATCTGGAATGTGAACGGCTCATCGTAGGTTTTCATCTGTTTGAAAGTGGGGAAGGTGTACAGCTCGGTATTCAGACCAGTCCACTGACGGCCAACGCCGACAACTTCACCGATACCTTTGTCTTCACCCAATTTGTTTACCTTAATGCCAACGTATCCCGGTTCCACGCGATCGCAGCCGGTCAGACCCATTGTGCAAATAGCAGCCAAAGCCACCGCCAGTAAACCTTTCTTCATTACTTACTTCTCCTTAGTTTTGTTGAGTGAGTTGATATACCTGCGGCCAGCTTTTAACAAGGCAACCGGGAAGACTACAGCGATGGCAAGTCCGATAAATAAGGCCAGATCGCTTTTAGCTGAGATAAGCGATGGAACCAGTAAACCGTAGATAAAGCAGACTGATATCACCGCTGAAACAGCCATGAGATAACCCTTGATCATGTGTTTCCTTTTGTCGTTTTGGTGTAGAAATGATAAGTAAGTACTTATATATTTTCAAGTATAAAAAGGCGTCCAACGGACGCCTTGTGATTACGCTTCTTCTGTCTCTGCTGGGGACGACTCTTTCGCTCGCCGTTCGTCTATCGCCTGGAGTGCTGCGATGATTTCCGGGAGTGGCTTCTCGCGGTACATCTCGACGATCTGCGATTTGGTGTATTTCTTATCGCCAATTTCCACACGCCCGCTGGCGTTCTTGGGCAGGTATCCTTCCTCCAGCATGTACTCAACCAGCGATTCGATGACGTCCAGCCCGCGAGTCGGGTCGAAGTAGAATTTCCATGAGCATTTGCCAAACGGAGGCGCGACTTTGTTTTTAATGCACTCGGCGCCAACGTCCTGTCCGATCTTCTCTTTGCCATCCTTCATAACGGATGCGCCCAGACGGATGCGCACCGACGCGTAGAACTTCGGAGAGTCGCCACCTGGAGACGTCGTCGGATCGCCAAACATCACGCCAATTTTGGTACGCACCTGGTTCAAGAAGATGATGCACGCGTTGTACTTACGCGCCCAAAGCGCCAGAGTAGGGAAGTTCGCACTCGTCGCGCGCGCCAGCGCCGTGTTGTCGTTCATGTTCAGCTGATCTTTGTCCTTCGCAGTGCCTTCTGCCATCTTGTCGAACTTCTCAGCCTTCGAGTTCGGAACCATCGACGCCAGAGAGTCGGCAACGATGCAGATAGGGGCTGTTTCCGGGATAAGCTCTTCGTCGCGCACCAGCTTGAGGATTGTGCCGATCAGCTCGACGGAATCTTCGAAGGTATCCGGCTGTTTGTAGACCCACTGACCGTCGTCTTCGTCGGCGTTCAGTCCGTTCGCTACCGCCAGACCAACGTCGAAACTGTTTTCGTGGTCAAGGAATACGGCCAGACCATCCTGTTTCTGTGCTGACACCATTGCAGCCGTCGCCAAAAAGGTTTTACCGGCGCTTGGTGGCCCGAAGACTTCAACGATACGCCCACACGGAAAACCACCGTCGTAACGTCCGGAAATGGCTTTGTTCAGTGGAGGGAAACCGGAGTCAATCCAGTGGGAGACCTTCTGGATCTCGTCATTGCTGCCGATTTTCTTTTTCAGCGCCAGTGCCAGTGCGGATTTGCCTTTTGCCATGATTAGGCTCCTTTTGATTCGTTGATTCGCTTCGAAGCAGCGGCTTCGTCAAACTTGATTGCGTCGTGGTTCAGGTGTTTGGCGACGCGAGCGATGATCTTCACGACCTGCTCGCTGACCAGCGCGAACTCACGCTCAGTAGCAGAAATGCCAGCAGCGCCCAGAATGTTCGGCAGCGCCACCACAGCGTGCTCGCCGTGGCAGAAGACAATCTCTTTAGCCAGCATGGTTGGCGTAGTTGCCCCGCCATTAATGATGGATTTCAGCATCAGCAGTACCTCTCAAATGGCAGAACAAACACTTCCAGATCTTCCAGAAACGACCGGAAATTCAGCTCGTAACACATCTGTTCGAAGGCATTCATGTCGCGTGCGCCTTTAATCGACTCGATTTCGCTGGGTGGGAATTTTGTGTCGATAAGGTTCATCAGCATCATGTTGCGCTTAAAGGCTTCGAGCATCCGGCAGCCCGTCTTCTCGTTGAAGGCGTTCTTTGCCAGCTTGTTGAATGCCGTCTTATAGCGACCTTTGTTGATGACAATGGAGCCGTCGTTAATGCCGCGTACCATTGCGGCCACGCTTCCCCATTCATGAAGCAGCTCTTTCGCGCCACCATCACCAATGCCGCCGACGCCTTTGATGTTGTCCGAGTTATCGCCCTGCAACGCTTTCGCTTCCAGAAACGCTCGTGGCGTTGGCAGACCGGTCAGCTCTGCGAACTGTTCGAAGTTCACCTGCTTGTGCTTGGCATCTTCACGCAGGCTTACCCAGCTCACATTCTCGCGAACCAGCTGGAGCCAGTCGCCATCGCCAGTCAGCAGGTAGATGCGATCGACGGTCGGCTGCGGAGCCAGGCGAGAGACCAGCATTCCAGCCAGGTCGTCCGCTTCTGCGTCCTTTGCAATGAGTTGGTTAACGCCCAGCGCGGTCATCATTTTCAAGATGTACGGCTTCTGGATGGCAAAGCCTTCTTTCATCTTCTTCATATCCGGGTCGTCATCGCGATTCGCTTTGTACTCCGGGTAGAAGTCGCGACGTTTGTCGCTGAATCCATCCCACAAGATCATTGGGCGGGCATGGAGAATTGAGGCGTAACGACGAACGTTCTTCACGAAGCCAAAAGCCGCCTGAACTTCCATCTCGCCGTTGTGTAATTTGTCGGATTGCTGGTGGTAATAGCCCAGGCTGTTACCGTCCACAAAGAGATAATTCACCGGTACACTCCTTCCAAAAAGTAAGGCGTCCGTAGACGCCTTACTGGTCACGTTATGGGATTACAGAGCGTCCAGTTCAGCCAGCAGGTCGTCGAGACCTTCGTCAGCTGGTGCAGATGCAGCGGCAGCAGATGCTGAAGCACTTGCAGCTGCGGCGGCTTCCGGAGCTTTAACTTCTTCCGGTTTAGTTTCCGGTTTGAACTCAGCTTCAGCGGCACGCAGGATCTCTTCATCAACCAGGCTGGTGGACTCTGGAGCCGGAGTGTGTGCTGTAGCGACAGCAGCTGCGCCTTCCGTATGACCAGTGATAGAGCCAAAGCCTGGCAGTTCAGCAGCAGCTGATTTTGCAGCGGAAGAAATGGCCGGAGAGGACATTGTTGCTGCCGGAGCCGCAATACCAATCAGACGACCCATAGTGCGAGCCGTAGACAGCAGACGAGTTTCGTCAGCCTGGTTCGCGTATGCGATCAGATCGTGTTGGGTAGTCCAGAGCTTCTCAGGAATGTCGCCTTTGTAGACTTTACGTTTCGGGGATACGTCGTACTTGGTGTCACGACCGGAACCGGTACGCTTAA
>NZ_MKEQ01000004.1:50792-60332 GCF_001875655.1 Enterobacter hormaechei ATCC 49162 | reverse complement strand
GGGACATGGACGGATGAATTTCATTCGCCGTTGACAGATGTCAACGCTGGTAATAGTATAATATTGTCGGAGGCGAATGAAGAAACATTCGAACAAGCACATTCAAGCGGCCATTGAATATGCTTTAGACCAAGGCTGGGTTTGGGTTGCACCGGGCGATTCTGCTCACTGCTTTTGCAGGTTGCGTTGTGGCAATCCAGAAGGTGAACACCGAGATCACCAAATGAGTGTATGGTCGACGCCGAAAAGTGCTGAAAACCATGCCAAGCGAATCATAAGCACCGTAAAACACTGCAAGTGATTTTGCCCGGTAAGGAGTGGCGACAACCACTCCTTACCGAATATAAGAGAATACTCTGAATACTAAACGAAGAGGTACTATGGCGCTTTATAACTTCACTCTGACACTCTCAGGCGTAACGTATGAGACCGAAGGACTGGAAGACGCGCTGTACGAAAGCGGCTGTGACGATGCGCTGATTTGCGCATATGGAAACTCCGTCTATGTTGAGTTCGACCGCGAAGCTGAATCGCTGGATGCAGCTATTGCATCAGCGGTCGACAATATCGAATCAGCCGGAATCGGCGCTATTGTTGAATCTGTCGACTCTGCCCTTGTAGGCTTGAGCGACATTGCAGAAATAACAGAAATGTCTCGCCAGGCGATTGCGATGCTGAAAGATGGCACTCGTGGTAGCGGAGACTTCCCTTGCCCTATCCAACGAATCAAAGGCCAATCTCCACTTTGGGATTGGGCTGATGTAGCCGAATGGCTACTAAAGAACGGTCGATTAAAAGAAGACAGCAACTTGGTAAATAACGCTCGTGTGCTGAGTAAATGGAATCTTGCCTTACGTGCAAGCGCTTCAAAAGATTTTCAAGAAGTTGAGTCGATCGCGGTAGCTCTTATCGCACGTCGACGTCATCACGCCGAATGCGCATGAAAAAACCCGCCAATCGGCGGGTTTTTGCTTTATGCGACTTTCTTACCAAAAATGTTGGATAGCGTGACTCTGGTCTGGCGTTTCAGCCTGTACTGTCTCACATCGCCAATCTTGTTCACTTCCATAAACTCTTTGGCCACCTTCAGCACCAGCCGATTGCGGAACACTTTGAACGCCTCCAACTGTTCCTCTGGATTATCCGATTCGTAGATCTCCAGCAGATACTGGCACGCCTTCGGATCTTGCGTTTTAAGCGCCAGCGCTCTGGCACATTTACGCAGACGACTGACTTTATCGGCACCATCCAGCCCGGCGAACGCCAGCGCCAGATCTAACGTGACCGGGCAGTCGATGATTTCCCAGAACTGCGACCGCATGGTGGCCGCAACAGCTTTATCCTGAAAATCCGCTGGGATAGCCGCCAGCGCTTGTGCAATCTTCTGTGCCTCGTTCATGGTGTTCTCTTTATTCATTTGCTAATAGTCTCCGCTACCTCTGCCAGAATTGCTTCCAGCTTTTCGCCTTCTTCTGGGCGAAAGTACAAAATGTTTGGGTTAAATCCGTAGAAAACGGTCACATCCAGCTCTGGCAGATACTCTTTGCGTCCAACCAGGTCGGATGGTTTGCTCTTGTTGTTGAAGAGTGACGTCGCCCGGCTGCCACACGTCAGCACATAGGTCGGACGCACCAGATTGATCTCTTCACGCATAAAGTCGGTGAACTGGCCGATCTCGTCTTTGGTGTAGTCCTTCTCTTTGTCCTTCACCTTTTTGCACACGCCGGTGACGTAGAGATCGCCCATGCGCAGATCGCCTGCAGTAAGCAACTTCGCTTTAAAGTCGTCGTAGCCGTTCTCCATGAAGTAACCGGTACGCCCATCATTGCCGTTCGCGTTGTCCAGAATGACCATGATTTTCGGCTTAATGCCAATGCTTGGGCGGATCAGGTCGTCTCCCAGACCCATTTCGGCCGCCATGCGAGTCATCAGTACATTCACTTCAGCAGAGCGCTTAGGGTTCATCTCGAACGGTCGAGAGGCTTTTACAGCGTCGATCACCAGATTGCCCATCAACTCTGCCTGGTCGCGCAGTCGTTCCGGATCTGTCGCTGGCAGACTGCCAGGCTCAATCGATGCGAACGCACCTACTTTTTGCAGTGACTCGCGTACCCGGCTGTTGCACGCACGCTTCTCGACCGCTTCCTCAAATTGCTCAAGTGACTCGAATTTGCCGCCAACTTTCTCTCTCGCTCTCATGATGGCCTGGCAACCATTCTCAGAGCAGCCTTTCACAGCAGAGAAGGGCGCATACAGTACCTGGCTGCCGTCTTCCAGCGTGCGGATCTCAATTCGGTTAGATGACACGTTAACGTCTGGTGGCAATACGCGAATGCTATAGGTCAGCGCATCCTTAACCAGCCCCTGGTGCTTATCCTCGCCCAAAATGGTGAGCGCAGCTGCGAAGAACTCAGCGGGGTAATGCGTTTTTAGCCACATAGACTGATAGCTGATCAGCGAGTAGGCAACGGAGTGTGATTTGTTGAACTGATACGCACCGTTCTTCTCGAAGGCATCCCAGATCTCCTTAGCTTTCGTCTCAGACAAGCCGGGTTGTGACCCTGTAACGCGTACAGCAGCCATAGGCAATTTCACACCTGCCTCCAGCGCTTCTTCGACCGTCCGCAGTGCGCCGTCCTCACATTTGAAGTGTTCCGCGCGGTGAATGCGCTGCGTTGTGCCGTCTTCCATCTCAACGTCGATCCAACCAGCTTGAGCCTGAACGACGAACTTCTCGCCCATGCTCTTCATCTTTTCCATATCCTTTTTACCGATCGCTTTACGCACACCATCTGCTTCGGCCATCGTGAAGCCGGCCAGCAATCGTGTCGCGTTCATCGTCTGTTCCTGATACAGAATCACGCCGTTGGTTTCCGCGGTAAGTTCGTCCAGTACCGGGTGCAGCGACTGTGGAGCCATGAAGCCTTTGGCCACCGAGACATAGTCGTCCAACATGCCGGATTGAATCGGGCCAGGTCGGAAGAGTGCGGTCGTGGCGACAACGGTTTTGAAGCTCATTGGTTCAATGCCACCGCCCAGATCTTTAAGCAGCTTGCGCATGGGGCCGGACTCCAGCTGGAATACGCCCTGCGTGTACCCTGCAGCGAACCCATCCAGAACCTTGCGATCGTCCAGTGGGATAGCATCGAGATTGATGTCTTCCCCGGTACTCTCTTTGATGTAGCGTTTCGCGCTATCCAGCAGATCCAGTGTGGCCAGACCGAGAACGTCCAGCTTAATCAGCCCCATCGCCTCGCAGTAACGTTTATCGAACGCAATACAGCGAGCATTGCCACGCAGCTCGACGGGCGTGCGCTCTACCAGTGGAACGCCAGCGACGATCATCCCCGCAGCGTGACGACCAAAACCACGCATCAGGCTTTGCAGCTTACACGCCGCTTTGAACGCTTCCGGGTTTTTCGTGGCGTATTTGTCCAGGCTGGCCAGTTGCTCGCGCAGCTCTTCCAGAGACAGGCTATCGTCTTCCAGATTCTTGAACTCTTTGGATACCGCCATATCCGCAGCGTCGACACCGTAAATACGCGCAGTGTCACGCAGCGCAGAAGCGGCGCCCAGATAGGTGAAGTTCGGAATACCGGCAACGTAATCTTCGCCATAGCGTTCATTCAGATACTCGATCACCTCATGACGACGTGCCTGGCTGAAGTCCAGATCCGCATCCGGTAAGTCGAGACGTTCAGGGTTGATGAAACGCTCAAACAGAAGACCGTGACGGATAGGATCGACGTTGGTTATGCCTATACACCACGCCACCAGAGAACCGGCAGAGGAACCACGACCTGGCCCGACAGGAATGCCAGTTTCACGGCTGTGATTCATCAGGTCGCGCACCATCAGGAAGTAACCACAGAAGCCCAGGCGGGTCAGTGTGTCCATTTCGTACTTCAGGCGATCAACATACACACGGTGCTCAGAAGCCGGTGGTGTGTAGCCAAACTCTTTGGTAGTAAGACGCTTACGCAGCCCCGCGACAGCCAGCTTCATCAGCGTTGCAGGCTCGTCGTCTGCCATCTTGGGCAGTGCTGGTGGCAATTCATGCCAGCGCCATGTGCAGGCTTCAATAATGGTGTCCTGCGTTGTTGAGGCCATTGCAGCTGTTACCGGCACATCCATTCGAACGGAGAAGGCTTTCAGCGCTTCAAGGAGATGGCGGCGACCATTAACGGCGTTATCTCGCTGGTGGGGAATACGCAGACGATGCGGCTGATCGATTTTGATGTTGTTCGTAACCATGTGCGCAATGTCTTTAATGTCAGCGTCGTCGACCGCTTCGTAATAAGCGGGGTAGAACGCCACTGGCTCTATTTTCAGTGCGCTCGCCACTTTCATCGCCCGGACGTTAATCTGGTCGTAGAATGGGGTAGGGTGCGGATAAACCACGCTGTAGAAGTTATCGCGTCCTCCAGCTGTGACCAGCGTCCCGATAATCTTTGCGAAGTCCTGGCGCTGGAATACACTGCCAATGTCAGACGTCAGCAGGATGATGTTGCCTTTGGCATATGCGGCCGCCAGCTGGTCAAGCGCCAGACGCGGGACAAAGTAGAATTGCTCGCGCTTGTTGGCTAAGGTCATCAGTTCGCACACGTCGCGATAACCTTGCTCATTCTTTATCAGTGCCGTGAAGCAGTAGCTGCGATCACGTACCAATGATTCCATACATCCCCCTGACTCTTTCGCAAGGCGGGCGCGGTGCTCGTATGTCGGATCGTCGACAACATTCAGCTTAACACCACAAATAACCGCCATGTCGTCGCCAGCGGCACGCTGCAGGGGGATCACACTGGCAATGTTCATGCTGTCAGCGGAAATGACAGCGGTGTAGCCAGCGTCTCTCGCGATTTTCACCGCGTTTTCTGCTTTTAGAGCCGACTCTCCCAGGGAGAAGTCAGTTCTGACCATCAGAGCCTTCATGTGTTTTTACCTTTCTGGTTTTCTTGATTTTGTCATTGGGGAAGCCAACGAACTTCCCATACATCGAAATCGCAACCTCTTTGGCTGACTGGTGGCACTCGGGCCTATCCGGACACGCCAGACAAGCCCGGCCAGTTTCAGACGCTGCGATAAGAGAGCCGAAACATCCTTTACGCACGATTAACCGAAGATCTTCTGAACCACTTCACGCGCTGCCTGTGCAGACGTGGATGGAAGTTTATTGATAAACGACTTTTCGATGCCGGCAGAGAAATCACCGCGCATCATTCCGATTTTTGCGGACAGCAGCAGCTCGCGAGGGCCGATTGGCTGGCTGATCAGATGCTGTTCATAACCTTCACGGACAAGATTCGCGAATTTCACCATCTTCTCGGCGTATTCGCGGATGACGCCAGCCTCAGCCAGCATGTTGACTTCAGCCTTAGTGCTCATGTACTTCACGTTCGAAACAATGCCGAAGCGCGAGAAGTTCGCCGCGTTCTGGATGTTCGTTCCTTGATAGAGACCCGTTTCGTCGCCAGAGCCGTTAGTGTTGCCAGTGCCAATGAAGGCAAAGCGTTTATGCGGAGTGATACGGCGCCAGTCCGGAGTTGCCTCTTTGATGATCAGCGGTTCTCCTTCAAGAACTGGCTGGTACACACCCAGAATCTGCGGGAACGCGAAGTCATATTCATCAGCGAGGTACACCCAGCCATTTTTCATCGCCAGCGCCAGCAAACCAGGCTCGAAGTAGGTGGAGCCATCGCGAGCGAGGATCTGGCCTGTAACGTGTGCTTCTTCCATAGACGCCGTATGCTGGGCGCGGATCAGTGGTCGATTCAGCAGGGCGCATAGCTGCGTAGGAAGAGAAGATTTACCGGTTCCTGCATGACCCCAGAGATAGCCTGGGATTCCGATTTCCAGCATCATGAAGATGTCTTTAATCAGGTCGAAGTCGCCATACACATAGTTCTTCTTCGCTTCCGGTACGAACTCCGGATATGGCGTGTTGACGTTGACTGTCACCTGTAGTGGTTTTCCGCGTGGCGTTCCCAGCTCTTTGATCGTTACGCCAAGCAGCTCGTGCGCGGCCACCAGTTCGGTCTTGTATTCGACCGTTCCTGCGTAGCCCGGATGTGCGCTAATGTCCGCCACTTTTCCTTCACCTGAATGCTTTTCGGCACGCTTCTCATTGAGTTTGGCCAGTGCCGTGCGAGAGATCGTTGGTTCATCCGGAAACGCAGTAGTGTACATTTTCACCACCTCGTCCACGTCCAGACCTTTCGCGGACTCAGGAATGTTCTCGCAGCGGCCCATAGAGATATGGGATTTCAGGTAATGAAAGGATTTGCCACACCACTTGCAGACGATGGCTTCTGGCAAATGTTCTTCTTGCTGTAGTGCAGTAGCGGTCATGTGTTTTTCCTTACTGTTTGTCGTTCGTGGGGTATATCTTATATAAATATATTAGGCTGTATAGTAAGTGATTACTTATTTTTACGGGTAAACCAATTACCCAAGAATGATACGAGATAGCTCTGTGACGACTGACGGCCCTAACTCTTCTACGCTGTTTACCAGTGCGTAATTTTTGTAGTAACGCCGTGGTGCGTCGGTCAGAACGCCGATAGCCATCAAATCGATGTCACTCAACGTCTCAATTTCTTTGGTGACGGTTCGCAAATGCTGATGGAACCCATCGCCTGCAGCACATGGCGCCCCGTCGCTCATAACCAGCATGATCTTCTTGTCCTCCATTCGCCCTGCAAACAGAGTCGCCAGCTGCGCGACGCTCTCACCATCGACGTTATTGAGCAGGGGGAACGTCTCACACACGCAGCCCATGCGGGCGCGGATCTCTGGAGAGTTGGCTTTCTCATTCCAGTTTTTGATAATGGGCAGCATTAGCGCCTCGAAACGAGTAAACCCGCGCTTCGACATGGTTTCATAATCTGGGCTACCAAACGTGGTAAAGCCGGTGATGATGTTAGGCACATTGATACGATCCAGAGCATCCGCAATGGTGTAGGCGCTGGCGAGTGCCAGTTGAATCTTCCTGCCGCCCATTGAGCCGGACAAGTCGATCACCTGCTGGACGCACGCGTTCACCGCTCTGTGGTCTTCTTTCTTGCGGAACACGCGGTCGTCGTTCATTGCCAGACGATACAGGTTCGCGCCATGTATCCGTCCACGTCTCTGGCCTGGGATAAACTGGACTCGATTGCGGCTGGCGATAGCTCGCTCCAGGTCTTTGGCCAGAGTCGAAGAAACGCCTGCTGACAGATGTTTTTCGATTTTCAGTTCAAAGAGCCTTCTGCCTTCCGGAACCATGCGGTAGCGATCGACCGGTGAGTGCATTGGGATTGCGCCAAACGTCTTTCTGGTGCGCTTTACATGCTCTTCAGCCTCATCAATCAACCCGATAAAGTCGTATGAACGATCGTATGGGCGATACTCAGAAAGTGAGGTGCTCATAAGCTCTTTGCTGATGGTGGCCGACAGTGCGTCTTCGGTCATTTCGCCTGTTCCGTCTTCCATCTCGTCGAGCGCCTTGAGTGCGTCCTCCAGAGTCATTTCATCCGGAGCAGGAACAAAGCCTGACTCACTGTCTTCAGGCGCTTCCGCGGCATCCTCATTTTCTTTACCTTCGCCGTCTGTGTGATCGGCGGCGTCATCTTCCTCTTCGCCTTCTCCTTCCGACTCCCCGTGACTGGCATCGGAGTCTTCGCCGTCATCACCATCACTATCGCCAGCGGCGCCAGAGCCATAACCATCGGAGTCATCGGCGTCTTCGCGAATGCCATCACCAGGCGTTGGAGAGCCAGTGTCATCACTACCACCTTCGTCATCAGAATCACCTGATTCCATGCCGGCATCATCGGATTCTGGGGTGTCTCCTGATTCTTCTTCGCCTGCTTCTGTATATTTACTTTCTGTATCACTAATTTCTTTATCCTCTGTAGGTAAGTCCTTATCTACTGATTCAGGCAAATCAGAATCCCCAGACTCTTCCTCTTCTGAGGCATCATCTTCTTGCTCTTCCTTGTCGTCGTCTTCGCCTTTGGTACGCTTTGGTGCTGATTCACTATGAGTCGGTTCGTCACCGGCTTCTGGGGTTTCCTCTGACTCGTCCTCACTCTTCGACGGCTTCCTAGCAGACGATTTAAGCTCTGGTAATTTGCCCTCTGGCTTGTCTTTCATATCCTGCATGATTTGGGCGATAGCAGCTGCGACCTTCACGCAGTCTTCTGTGTTCGACATATTGCGAACGGCCACGTCGATACCATGCTCTTTGAGCAAGGCTACAGGCTTATCGATGAGGTGCCAGTGTTCTTCCATAAAGTCGATGAAAGGGCTTTGGCCATCCCAGGCGCGAACGACCGGGCAAAGGAAGAATTTCAGGAACAATTCACGCTGGTCGCCGTGGCAGATTGAAACCGCCTCTGACACTTTGCCCTTGAAGTATTTGTCGATCACCAGGTTCTGTGTGGCCAGCAAATTGCGACGAGTTCCGTTGAATACCTGTCCCATTCTGCGTTCAATAAAAACGTCTTCCAGCGCGTTCCAAAGCCCGGTAGACGGAGCCTTTCCTCTCTCGCGCATCTTCATTGCGACTTTCGGATCAGTAAAGAGGATATGGGCTACCTCATGGTCGAGAAAACCACGTACTGCGTTCATGAGGGTTGGTGACGCGTCGTCCGGTATAGATGGGATGTTTACCAGCACTGGTTCGCCGCGCCGGTTGTAGCGGACATATGCTTCATTGCCTCGCTCTGCAACAGGTATCTGTTTGCCTGATAGCATCGCTACAACTCGTTTTACGCAGTCGCGAAAGTCCTGTACCTCTTTCAGCACAGATCTGGTCATGGCTTTGGACATGAGAATTTCCTTGTTATTAAAACAATTTGTTTTCTGATGTGCGTAATTTATCACTGTACGAACAGGCAACTAAGCTGTTCGTACAGGCATCTATAGGCAGGAATGTGTTTTAAATGGTTCTCACGGCAAGGGAGCCGCAACCAGTATTGATGAGAGTGAAATGTTTATTTTTTAGCTCAAAAGTGAAAACCGTCGTATCAACCATCTCCACGGGAAGCTCTTCAGATTCTAGTTCTGTCAGGATCGTCGCGACGCCATCTAGTCCAATCGCATATGCGTGTCCAACCTCAAGGGCGGTCAATTTAGAAGTTATATTTTTCATTTCATATCATCCAACTGAACACATTTGAAAGTTCGGCAATACTACTACCTATTGTATCAATATGGAATGCACCTATATCAGATACGTCTTACTTTTTTCTGTAAGCGAATAGTGACAAATTGCCTAAAAACCATAGTATAATGGCGGTATGCCGGGGTTTTGTGCCTATCGAAATTAAATAGATAAGTCTTTACAACCCTGGCCTTTGCTGTAATATCAGTAAGCACTTACCAGAGATAAACAAAACACGCAAGGTTCACTACATGGCTACCAACGAAACAGAGATCAAACAAGGTCGCTACGCAGCTTACATTGACTCGTTAATCACAATCTCGCCTAAAAGTCAGGCTACCATTGCCAAAGAGGTTGGGTACAAGAACGCCAACAACCTCTCTCTCATCAAAAGC
>NZ_MKEQ01000004.1:29783-49723 GCF_001875655.1 Enterobacter hormaechei ATCC 49162 | reverse complement strand
AGAATACCCAGACTCGGCGTCCGTCAGCTTACGTTCGCGCGGCACTGGCTTTGCGCCACCGGCAACTCTATTGAGCGATATATCATTCAACGGTGATGTATCAATCAGCCCCTGAAAGGCGCACCAGCTCAGGAACTGTTTCATCAGGGAGAACACGCGTCTGCCCTGGACGATCTTGCCTTCCAGTATCAGTGGGTTCACCAGCTGGTTGACCAAGACCCTACTTATATCACTTACCTTTACATCAGAGATATGCGGCATTACATGTATCAAAACACAATGAACGGCTATTTCAGGTCGACGCCTCGTTATCAGTAAAGATAAGCGAGTGAATAACATGAAGGCGGAAGAAAACGACATGTCTCCGTCGAATTTGGCGGTCGACACTGCCGACAAACCGGAAGCGCGTTCGAGGTACTCGATGGCTTCCCGAGAGGTGTTTTCTGCTGCGCGTGCTTTATCAAAGGTGTTTTTCATCGTCCACTCACTGAGTGAAGCCCTTTTTACTGTATGCATAAACAGTATATTAGGCATAAGTTTTTGTATGATCAACCATAAAATAGCCTGTTTTGTACAATGATTCCATACTTAATAGGTATGGAATCATTGAGAGTCGATTTTTTTAAATCTGAGAAACAAGCAAGATGATTTTAGCGGTTGTGAAAATCTTCAGCACAGGCTGAAAAGTGGGAGATTAACTGTGTGTTGGCGGCGCTCATGAGATCGTGTGCTGGGGTAACAACTGCAAGAATGGAGTATCTGTCCGGATTCCACAAATGCTGTGCATAAACTAAATAAGTATTACTCTTCTTCTGCCGATCTGGAGTGCGAGGTGGCCAGGGCTGTTCGTCGGGTAGCTTGATGTGGATGCGAGCGAGTTGAGCGTCTACGGCATAAGGTGGAAAAGTGAAGACGGCGTCACTGCCGAAGGTATCCGTTGTGGCGTTGTGCTCCTTGCAGTAAATAAATTCCTCTATGAGCTGCTGTTCCAATCCAGGGAACTTTTTGAAAGTGGGGTCTAAAAATGCGGCGCGTGTATCGGGGTTGATCTCGACAATCAGAGCCATTTGGTCGAAGCCTCTGTGCCACTGGCTGCCAGAACAGCAAGAGCCGCATGGCTAATTTCTGATTCGCGAAGAGGGCTAACTGTCAGGATCTGATTAACCAGATTATCGAGATTTTTGGCCCCGTGACGCATCTCAGCGACAGCCCTGCATAGCTTGTATTCAGTGGAGTTTTTGTCGTAAGACCGGATGATCGACATCTCTGGTAATGCCTGGAATAAGAACTCGGCAATTGCCAGGGAGCCAATTACATCAGCACGTAAGCCTTCTGCGGCAAACTTTGCCTGCTCAAAATCATGTTCTGCCAACGCATCCAGTCTGGCGTAAATTTCACGGCCATCAGCGGTAACTTCCTGGATTTTACCCACACTTTCGCGCAGTTCTGCGAGGGATGGTGCGCTCGCCCCTGAAGTAATAGCGCTGCGTTCATGGGTGTGATCTTTGGCATAAGAACCGTGTGACAGGCTGCTTAGTGCCAGTGCCACAACCATTGCGATTTTGGTGATTGAGTCTTTCATGATTTATCTGCCTGCTTTTTGCTGGCTCGTAACTAAGTGTACGCGTTCCCTGAAACTGCGACAAACAGAAACGGCCCCAAAAGGAGCCGTATTGTATTACAGGGTGCTCGCAAAAGCAGCAAATTCCGTATAACCCCCGATAGGTTCGCCATTTACGAACACCTGCGGTATGGTCTCCACCGGCTTGCCAACCAGGTCGCTCAACTTCTCTTTGTCGATCCCGGCAGACACAATATCGATGTATTCATAATCGCCAAAGCCGTGGCCGTGCAGCTGCTTCGCCAGCTCGACCGCACGTTTGCAGTATGAGCAATTATCCCGTCCGTAGATAACGACCTTCATCACTTCACCTCGTGCAGCTGCTGCTTGAGAAGATAGCCTTCCAGGGGCCAGATTTTGGCAATCGCGTTCTGGCGTGCAATTTTACGTCCGATCTCCGGATCAAAGTTCTCCGGGCTGGCGCACGCAGACTCGCCGGTTACGGTGTAGCCGTTCTCCAGCACAAGAACGCAGAATGTCAGCAGTTCGAGTGATTGCGGGGCCGGTTCAGGCTCTTCCTGCTTCAGCCACAACGGTGAGCTGCGATATCCGTCCGCGCCGGTAAAGTAAAATTCGCCTGAGATAACAGCTTCAATGCGTTCCGGGGTAACACGCGCGGCCGTTTTGCCTTTGGCCACAATCTCTTTTTCGATATCCATATCGGTCATTTTGGTTTCCTTACGTTAAAAACGAGCGATTCGGGCACGAAGAATTAGCTCATAGGCTTTCATCGCGTCCAGCTGCTTAATGAGCATGTTGCGGTCGACTTGAGGGAGACGACTAAAAATCTCGGTGGCTGTGAAGCACTCCAGCTTGAAAATACGGCGCGACAGATCTTCCTGTTCCTCTATCACACGCTGCTGGTGAGGCAGATATTCTTTGGTCACGCTTATCTCCTTATTGGTAGGCTTCAAGCGCAATTTTGCATAACTCAGACCGTACACAGTCCTCGCTCTCGAACTCGATCCGTCCAACATATTCAGACGGCTTAAAGCGCTCCATAGCGTCTTCCAGCCCGGATTTGACGCTGCCAGGAAGATCGCATTGGGTGATGTCCCCGTTAACGATAACCGTGACGTTTTCTCCCATACGGGTCAGGAACATTTTCATTTGTGACGCTGTCACGTTTTGAGCTTCATCCAGAATTACCACAGCGTTTTCGAAAGTGCGCCCACGCATGTAAGCGAAGGGGGCAATCTCCACTTTGGCCACCTCTGGCTTTAAGCAGTATTCGAGAAACGAGCCACCCAGACGCTTCTGTAGCACGTCATAGACGGGCCGGAAGAACGGAGCGAACTTCTCGCTCATGTCGCCCGGAAGGAAGCCCAGATCTTCGTCTGCTTGCAATACCGGACGAGTCACGATGATCTTGTCCACTTCCTTATTAAGTAGACGCTGCGCTGCAACGGCCGCGGCCAGGTACGTTTTACCGCAGCCAGCTTCGCCAGTGGCGAACGTTAGCGTTTTGGTATCGAGGGAGATGAGATAGTGGGCCTGGGCCTCGTTTCGCGCTTCGAGAGGAGAGTTGTCGCGCTTCGGTTTCGGAGGCAGAGCAGGGGCGGCAGCCAGCTCGTCAACGATGATTGTGTCAATTTCGTAGCCGTGGATGCGTGGCTTTGACTTCAGTGCCTGACGAGCTGCGCGACGCGCCTGTTTACGTTTGTTTCCCATATTGAGTCCTTTCAAGTGAGTCACCGAAAGAACTATACCGACAAATAATAGGTAAGTCATTACTTATCAATTGCATTTTTATGAGACATTCAAGACTCATTGTTTCAGTCTTTGGAAGACTGTTGCTGCGCGGTTATCGAAACTTGGTTAATGCTAATGTACGCGTACATTAGCATTAACCCTCTCATTCCGGCAACAAATAGCATTACAGCAGTGGGAAGCGACGAGAACCATCAACAAAAAAGGGGCCGAAGCCCCTTTGGATTTTGCGCTGAAAAAAGTGTAACTACGATGCTAAGAAGCACTATGGTTAAGAACGTCTGCCGTGTCTATCACAGCGTTGAACGGTCTGGCGACATTTGCGGAGTCTTTCCGTTCGGACGGTGGTGGCGAACTCCAAACCGTTCAGCGCTGTGTTGGCGATGGTGGGTGGACTCGAACCACCGACCAGTTGATTAACAGTCAACCGCTCTACCACTGAGCTACACCATCATTATTCGCGGCGGTACTTGTTCATGGACAACCAGGCAACCAAGAACTTTCCCGCAACTTGCACTTTACGTTAGTGCCAGACGAGGCTTGTGGCTTGCTCACATAGAGCGAAGATCTGGAATCCTTCTCGGCGGTTGATGGCCGCCAGATTCTTCGATCTTATTGGATGTATGGAATCATCCATGTTGTGAAACCAGGGGCTACATAGGCAACAATGATTTCACCAGAGGGTTAAAGAATCCTGCTTTCACAACGTTGAGGCCACTGAACCGATTTATGTTCGACCCAACATATTGATCAGTCACTACAGCTCTGTGGAATCACCTGTATGATTAAAAGAAAAACAGTGACCTCAACGTTGTGCGCTGGCTAACCAAGCCAGCCGGGTTACGTCGCCGCTTTTAACCCAAGATTAAACGACATAAGTAATGGAAATGACGTAACAGGATGGACGGTCAGCTGGCTGAAACCGGGATGATGGAATGGAATGAGGAAAACCAACCGCCCATCCTGTTACTTCATCGAATAGGGCATGGGTGGTGCAACATGCCCTATCCTGCGTTCTGCAATCACACTCGCTCAGTGTGTCCCATTTCGGTGACGAGGCTGGAAACTGACCTCGCTGGTGTTTGGCTTCTTAGGCTACTGCCAGGTACGTATCTTCGTTTGCAGTTATATTTAACGTTCAAACAGTCGCGTCTCAACGAAAACAAATGAACCTTATACATAATAGATAAGTAAGTAAATACTTATTTTTCTGTTACTCGTTCAGTTGCTATCTTTTTGATCAAACTCACCTTCTGTTCCGGCGTTCTCGTGATGATGGCCGTAAAACGCTTCGCTTGGATAGTGATAGTTTCGTTCTCCTTCAGTTCGCCGTAGTGAGTCTCCAGCAGAGAACCCAGGCGCCACAGACCGTCGTCTATGCGTTTATGGCTGGCAAATCTGATCAGCAGTAGCTTTACGATTAACTGACCAATGTAAAAGGCATATCCGACGCCGGCCGCCACGAGGTAGGTTGCCAGCCACCAGTCGAAAGAGGTCAAATTGCTCATTTCTGCACTCCCGTCTCGTGAACAACCCGATACAGACGCTTACCGATGCGAAGCGTTTTGGTTTTCAGTTCCTGCCTGACCAGATCGGGGTCGTCTCAGAAAACGGAAAATAAAGCACGCTAAGCCGGTTGCAGCGGCCGTAGCGGCCTGAACTTGCCCGCGCCGATCTTGGCGCTGCTGCGCCAGAGGTAATCGCCGGTCAGGTTGATGTGCTCCCAGCCGAGCGGCGACAGGTACTGCAACAGGCCGTCATCGACGGCTTGACCGTGGCCCGGTAGCGCTGCTGCTCGAAGCTGCGGTCGCGGATTTCCCCCAGGCGGTTGAAGAACACGGCGCGGGCCAGCGCGTTGCGCGCCTCGCCTTTGTTCAGCCCGGCATGCACGCGGCGGCGCAGCTCGACGCTTTGCAGCCAGTCCAGGATGAACAGTGTGCGCTCGATGCGTCCCAGCTCACGCAGGGCGACGGCCAGGCCGTTCTGGCGCGGGTAGCTGCCAAGCTTCCTGAGCATCAGCGAGGCCGTCGCCGTGCCCTGCTTGATCGAGGTGGCCATCCGCAGGATTTCATCCCAATGGGCGCGGACGTGCTTGATGTTGAGCGTGCCGCCGTTCATCGGTTTCAACGCCTCGTAGGTGGCATCGCCCTTCGGGATGTAGAGCTTGGTGTCGCCCAGGTCACGAATGCGCGGGGCGAAGCGGAAGCCCAGCAGGTGCATCAACGCGAAGACGTGGTCCGTGAACCCTGCCGTGTCGGTGTAGTGCTCCTCGATCCGCAGGTCGGATTCGTGATACAGCAGGCCGTCGAGCACGTAGGTCGAGTCGCGCACGCCGACGTTCACGACCTTGGTGTGGAACGGCGCGTACTGGTCGGAGATATGGGTGTAGAACGTCCGCCCTGGGCTGCTGCCGTATTTCGGATTGATGTGGCCGGTGCTCTCGGCCTTGCTGCCGGTGCGGAAGTTCTGGCCGTCCGACGATGACGTGGTGCCGTCGCCCCAATGCTCGGCGAAGGGATGTCGGAACTGCGCGTTGACCAGCTCGGCCAGTGCCGCCCCGTAGGTTTCGTCGCGGATGTGCCAGGCTTGCAGCCAGGCCAGCTTGGCGTAGGTCGTGCCGGGGCACGATTCCGCCATCTTGGTCAGGCCCAGGTTGATCGCGTCGGCGAGGATCGTGGTCAGCAACAGGTTTTTGTCCTTGGCCAGGTCGCCTGACTTCAGGTGGGCGAAGTGCCGGGTGAAGCCCGTCCATTCGTCTACCTCCAGCAGCAATTCGGTGATCTTGACGTGCGGTAGGATCATCGCCGTCTGGTCGATCAGGGCCTGTGCGGTATCGGGCACCGCCGCATCGAGCGGCGTGATCTTCAGGCCCGACTCCGTGATGATGGCGTCCGGCAGCTCGTTGGCCAGCGCCATGCGGTTGACGGTGGCGAGCTGCGTTTCCAGCAGCGTCAGCCGGTCATGCAGGTACTGGTCGCAATCGGTGGCCACGGCCAGCGGCAATTCGCTGGCCTGCTTGAGGCTGGCGAATTTCGCGGGCGGCACCAGGTAGTCCTCGAAGTCCTTGAACTGGCGCGAGCCTTGCACCCAGATGTCGCCGGAGCGCAGCGCGTTCTTCAGCTCCGACAGCGCGCACAGTTCGTAGTAGCGCCGGTCGATGCCGGTGTCGGTCATCACCAGCTTCTGCCAGCGCGGCTTGATGAACTCGGTCGGCGCGTCGGTGGGCACCTTGCGGGCGTTGTCGCTGTTCATGCTGCGCAGCACCTCGATGGCGTCGAGTACGTCCTTGGCGGCGGGCGCGGCCCGCAACTTGAGCACGTCGAGAAATTCCGGCGCGTAGCGGCGCAGCGTGGCGTAGCTCTCGCCGATGCGGTGCAGGAAATCGAAGTCCTCGGGTTGCGCGAGCCGCTGCGCTTCGGTGACGCTCTCGGCGAAAGCATCCCAGGACATGACGGCCTCGATGGCGGCGAACGGATCGCGGCCCGCTTGCTTGGCCTCGATCAGCGCCTGGCCGATGCGCCCGAACAGCCGCACCTTGGCATTGATCGCCTTGCCGGATGCCTGGAACTGCTGCTGATGCTTGTTCTTGGCGGCATTGAACAGCTTGCCCAGGATGCGGTCATGCAGGTCGATGATTTCGTCGGTGACGGTGGCCATGCCCTCGATGGCGAGCGCCACCAGGGTCGCGTAACGCCGCTGCGGCTCGAACTTCGCCAGGTCGGCGGGCGTCATCTGGCCGCCCTCGCGGGCGATCTTGAGCAGCCGGTTCTGGTGAACCAGCCGCTCGATGCCGGAGGGCAGGTCGAGCGCCTGCCACGCCTTGAGGCGTTCGATGTGTTCCAGCATGTGCCGCGAGTTCGGTTTGACCGGGGATTGCCGCAGCCAGGCCAGCCACGTCGTCTTGCCGTTGTCGCGGCGCTTGAGCAGATCGTCGAGGCGACGGCGATGCACGTCCGTCAGCGGCTCAGCCAAGGCGTCGTAGAGACGCCGGTTGGCGCGGGTAATCGCTTCGGCGCTCGCCCGCTCGACGGCGTTGAGGGCGGGCACAATGACCGACTGCCGCCGCAGGTGCTCGATCAAGGCTCTGGCCAGCACGATGCCCTTGTCGGTTTGCATGGCCAGCTCGGTCAGCAACTGGACAGCCTGCCGGTAGTGGCCAATCGTGAACGGCTGGAAGCCGAACACCGTTTGCAGCTCGACCAGGTGCTCGCGTCGGGTCTGCTCACGCTGCCCGTACTCGTCCCAGCTTTCGATGCCGACCTTGAGCTGGTTGGCGACCAGTCTCAGCAATGGCGGGAACGGTGGCTCATCAGCGCCAAGGATGACGCCGGGAAAGCGCAGGTAGCAGAGCTGCACCGCGAAGCCCAGCCGATTGGCCGGGCCGCGCCGCTGCCGGATGATGGAGAGGTCGCTTTCGCTGAACGTGTAGTGACGGATCAACTCATCCTTGGTGTCCGGCAACGCCAGCAGGCTTTCGCGCTCGGCGGCGGAGAGGATCGAACGGCGGGGCATGCGGTTTCCTTCTTCTTGAAAACGTAGGTTTGTGACAAGCCCGCCAAGGCAACCGGCGCGGCACGGGAATCAAGGCATTGCGATTCTCGAAAATAGTTCTTGAAATTCTATTCTTGATTGCATATCATCTCAACGAGTTTCGATAAGAAAGGATGCGCATGCGACCGTCTGTTGTGCTTGACATGAAGCGAAGCGCAGTGCGTGAAGCGGTAGGCCGCTTTCGCGCCGCGAACCCGCGCGTCTTCGGCTCGGTGCTGCATGGCACCGACCGGGATGGCAGCGACCTCGACCTGTTGGTCGATGCGCTGCCCGGTGCCACGTTGTTGGACTTGGGCGATTTGGAAGAAGAACTGAAATCGCTGCTCGGCGTTGACGTCGATCTGCTGACTCCCGGCGACCTGCCGCCGAAGTTCCGGGCCAAGGTGCTCGCGGAGGCGCAACCGATATGAGCGAGAACCGCCTGCCCGATTACCTCGACCACATTCAGCAGGCCGCAACCGATGCGCGCAGCTTCGTGGAAGGGATGGCCAAGGACGACTTCTTGGCCGACAAGCGCACCCAGCAGGCCGTCATCATGAGCCTGATCGTCATCGGCGAGGCGGCCACAAAGGTGATGGATGGCTACGTCGAGTTCACCCAGGCGCATGCCGACGTGCCGTGGCGCAGCATGCGCAATATGCGTAATCGCATGGCTCACGGCTATTTCGACATCAACCTCGATGTGGTGTGGGAGACGGTACAGGAATGGCTGCCGGCGTTGCTCCAGCAATTGCCCGCCGTGCGTCAGGATGCCGACGATGAAGACCGTAACGACAACTGTGAAAGAGGGATCTCCGATGACTGTTGAATCGAGAATATTTTCTGTAGCCGAGTATGTTCAGCCGTCCGAAGGCGAGCCTATTCGTTCCGTTGTGCTTGAAACCCGAGACTCAATTATCGTGGTTTGGCATGTCCATCCCGGGCAGGAAATTGCGGCTCACATTCATCCTCACGGCCAAGACACGTGGACTGTTTTGTCGGGAATGGCTGATTACTTTCAGGGCAATGGGATTGTTCGTGCCCTCAGGGAAGGTGAGATAGCCGTGGCAAGACCGGGCCAAGTGCACGGGGCGCGAAATACAGGTACCGAGCCATTTGTGTTCGTCTCGGTTGTGGCATCAGCCAATGCCGGTTTCGTATTGGCTGAGCGATAGAGCCCAATCTCTGGAGTTGGTCCAATGAGCGGTCGGGGAGATAGGTAACAGACATGCAGCGGACACGGCTGCTAAACCAGGTCGCAAACCTCCTTGCGTCGCAGCGTGCCGCAAGCGACGCGATCAATCGAATGGGGTCGGCATGAGACTGAACACCATCCAGTTCCCGACCGCGTAGCCGCCTGTCCTGCCGATCAGGTCTTGACCATCGACGCCTGGGATCAGTCCTGAATGTTCTTGGAGACCACTACGTTATGAGCCGCAGCCGCCGCAAAACACCCATCGTCGGGCACACGACCTGCGGCAGCGAGCGCGAGGACAAGAAGCTCTGGCATCAGCGCTGGCGCACCCGTGAGAGCACGGCGCTGACCAGCGCGTCGCCCGAAGCCCTGAGCGCCCATCTGCCCCTGCTGGAAAACCAGGCCAGCAGCGTCTGGTCGATGGGCAAGGATGGCCGCTCCTACTGGCCCGTCAAGCGCCAGGCCGCCACGGCGGATCGCATCGCCAATCACAAGGGACGCAACCCGCAAGAACGCGCCTCCCTGAAAAAGCGCCTGCTGCGCAAGTGGATGAGCAAATGAAGCTCTCCTTCCATCAGCACATTGCGCTGTTCTGGATGATCGGTGCTCCGGGCGTCTTCGCGCCCGTGATCGAGAACGCCAAGCGGCCCGATGCCGGCGCCGTCATGGCGTGGGGTGTCGCGATCGTGGCGGTGATGATCCTCTTCACCCCTTTGCTGCTGCGCTGTCCACCATTCCGGCGCTGGTATGGCCGGACGGATGCGCTGTCGGAGCGGCAGCGCCAGGCGCTTGCCGAGCGCGGCCTGCGCCGCTACTACCAGACCGCTTTCGATGACGGCTACGTGCCCCGCGTGATGCCCTACGTGTGGCGCATCATCTGGACGGTCGGCGGGTTGATGGCTGTGACCGCCGTACTGCCTACCAACACCGGACGGCCAGCCTTCGATGCCTTGGTGGTCTTCTCGACCTGGTATCCGATAGGCGTGATGCTGCTGGTTTTCGCGTCGAGGCCCCTTGGCCGGTTGATTCGCCAAAGAGCACAGGAGCGGCGGAAATGAGCACGTCAACCATCGAGGCGCTGGCCAGCGCCTGGGCAAGGATTGCCGAGGAAGCGGAATTCCCCGCTGACTACGAGGGGACTGCCACACCACAAGCGCATCGGGCTAGCGAAGCTATTCAGGAGCAGATTCGGGAGCGCATCGTCGCCACCAACGACATGCGGCTGTTCAGCCTGCTGCACCTGCTGGGTCAGGCGTCGCTGCGCATGGAGCAAGCGCTGTGGCCGGAGGATTACGAGCGGATGACGCGCGAGGTTGAGGAAGCCCTGCGGCAAGCCACCGACGCCAACGCCAGATCGTACACCCACGAAGAAGTGATGCAGGCGATGCAGGAACGCATCGACCGGGCGCGAGACAAGCCATGTTGATTGGCTATGCGCGCGTCTCGACGCAGGATCAGAACCTGGAGCTGCAACGCGAAGCCTTGAGCAAGGCCGGATGTAAAAAGGTCTTCGAGGACAAGGTGAGTGGCACGCGGGCAGACCGGCCTGGCTTGGCCAAGACGCTCGAAATGCTGCGCGAAGGCGATACTTTGGTCGTCTGGAAGCTCGACCGGCTGGGCCGGTCGGTCAAGCAACTGGTCGATCTGGTCGGCGATCTGCACAAGCACGGTGTCCAGTTCAGGAGCCTCACCGACTCCATCGACACCGGCACACCATCCGGGCGGTTCTTCTTCCACGTCATGGCGAGCCTTGCCGAAATGGAGCGCGAGCTGACCGTCGAGCGCACCCGCGCCGGGCTGGAAGTCGCCAAGCAGCTCGGCCGCAAAGGCGGCCGCAAGCCGAAGATGACCGACAGCAAGATCGAGTCGGCCAAGAAGCTGCTGGCCAGCGGGGTGCCGCCCAAGGACGTGGCCAAGAACCTCGGCGTGTCCATTCCGACGCTGTACCGCTGGGTGCCAGCCTCCACGCACGCTTAGCGTGCTTTATTTTCCGTTTTCTGAGACGACCCCAGATCGCGACAGATACTGAAGCCGAGGGCCACGCCTCCAGCAAAAGACAATAAGATGTATGGAATCATCAGAACGCCACCGCCTCAGTCAATTGCTGCAACAGTGAGTGTCCTTTTTCAGTGAGTTGATAGTTCTCCACACATCCCTTTGGCGAAACGTTAGCGACAAGATTCATACGTTCCAGTTTGGCGCGGGTCTTTGGCTTCCAGTTGGCGTAGAACTCTTTCCATTGGCTGATTTCACGCAGAGTTTCCTTCTCCCGTTTACTTAACATGATCATCCTTAATCTCCTTCAGTGTGTACGTGATATCTACAATGCGGTAAATGCGGCCGCGCCTCTGCATGACACCGGCTTTTACGTAATCGTTGATGCAGCTGGACATAACCAGACTGCCGATAACAATGCCGACGACCAAAAATACAATCATCCAGCCGAGCATCAGTCTTTATCTCCAATACGGTCTTCGGTATCTCGCAGACATTTCGGCCACTTCAGACGTGGGTGGCGTAAGCTACCGTCTGGCGTTTTCTCATGGCAGTGAACCTCGACGATGCGTCCACGATATTTCTCCTGATTGTTCCAGATCTCATCCAGGTACTTATGTTTGATACCGCTGGCACGCACGATGACGCCGTTCTCCAGACGAATCACTATCTTGCCTAGCGTATGCGCAAAGCCAGAGTCCGGGTCGCCTGGCTCGAAGTCGATGATTTCACCGTCTTCGGAATCCTCGTCTTTCAGCTTCCACCAGCTGCGGGTACGCTTGAACTCGTAAACAGAATCCGGATCTTTGCCCATCTCCCCCTCTTCATTCTCATCCAGGCGCTTCATGAAGCGTTCGATAAAGTCTTCATGGCTATGGATGATGTAGAACGGATGCAGGTGGATATCTTGCGCGTAATCTTCCCCGCAAGTGTTGCGGAATAACGCCACCAGCATAGCCAGGCGATCTTTCAGCTTCATGCCGGTCTTCAGGTACTCTTTGCTTTTTGCCTGAGCACGCCACTCCGGTAAGAAGAAATCGAAGATATGGTAAACGGCACCAATGGCTGTCACGTTCTTCTTGCGAAGCGCCGACACGGACTGGTTGAACGCACCTGCAGTACCCTCACCATCGAAGAAGATGTGCTTGAAACCGGAGAGCCGGCCACGCTCCAGCATGGCCGGTTTAAGGTGATCGAGTGACGTAATCGGATTGCCGGTACGCGTCAGGAAGTTCACCTCTTCCTCGTCAACGATGACTTCGCAGATAACCCGGAGACCATCGAGTTTGAGGCTGCCGATCATTGGCCACTTGGCCTTTGGGTTTGGTTTAAATGGGTATTTGTCGCCTTTCTCCTTGTACGGAGACGCCAGCTGTACCTCAAACTTCGGAATTGGGTTTTCGAACACCTTGTTGCACAGGCTAATGCCGACGCCGGCTTTCGGATCTTTCAGCAGGAAGCGACGAAACACGTCCTGCCCGTCAGCGCACATTGAGGCAACAAGTGATTCGACAGCAGTAATGGCCGCGTTCCCGGTCAGTTCGCGCGCCGCCAGCTTCTCCAGCAGCTCGACTACCTTCTGGTCGCTGGGTACGGAAGTATCGAGTGGCTCGGCCACTTTGTACTTCTTCACACCGAATCGAATGAATGGGTTGAGCATTAGCGAGACCATGCTCTGCTCAAATTCATCAAGGTTGGCCAGCGCCTCTTTCTTGGCGTTGGTTCCCATCGTTTTTATGGCATCCAGCTTGTGCTTTAGGGCGATCAGTTTTTCCATTAGTGTTTAACCTCCATCGGTCGCTCGGGAGTTTTCATGTGTTTTCTTTGGTTGCTTCTTCAATGAGTGCCGCGTACACGTCAGTGACGGGCGCCAGTGAATCGGTGGACGTGGTTTCGGGTTTGGCTGGTTCTGTTTTCTTCGTGCGTTTAACCAGACTGTTAATCGTCATGGTGTTGCGCTTCCGGGTAAGCGTTCTGGCGCGGTCGTTTTGCTCTTCCACTTCTTTGATAAGCGCAGCCATATCGATGAAGTAGAGCTGTTCGCCTTTGCGGATCTCTTCGACCATCATCTTCAGCGCCTGGCATTTGCCAGCAGCAATGGCCGCAGCGCAGGACTGGAACGATGTCGCCGGGAGACGCTTCTCTTTGTAGGCGAGGATGGTGTGCTGGCAGACTGTATAGCTGCAATGGGCCTCATGGCCGTTGATCTTCACTTCCGGACAGCGCAGCGAATAACCGTTGTTTCCGGAGATAGACGGGATTTTCGACAAATCTGTTCTTGTGGACATGCTTCTAACCGTAGTCGTGTACTTACTTATTAAGCGCAGTTTAAAAAAGCCCCACCAGGGGGCTAAATGGTTTTTCGAGGCTTACCAGGTCGCCCAGCCAGTCATTTTGTCCTGAGCGGCTTCGAACCGGTATGGCTCCAGTAAATCGTTGGCATGGTGGACGGCGTAGGATTTTGCCTCCTGTTTAATCATCGGCAGCTCGTTGGCCAGGCGTGCCACCTGCCCTGCAAAACTGGCGAGCACACCGTCACATGCCTGACCCGCGTCGACAATGATGCGCACCAGGTCTAAGTCGCTGCGGCACATATCGCAGATGATGCCGTATTCCACCTCACGAATGCGCTCAACGGCTTTTTGGTATCGCCACTGACCACCAATTCCAGCAAACCAGGTGGTGTTGTCAGATCGGTAACGCGTTCAGTAACTTCAGGCAGTTCGACAATGCTCAGGAACGCCGCAATAGACGGATCATCCTCTACACCAGCCCTGCCTTTGATCGCGCGAAGAGTTGCGTCGACAATTTCCTCAAATCGTTCACCTTCATCACACACCGCCTGATTGGTGTAGACAACGCGGCCGTCGTACCATGCACCGGCACGTACTTCGACCGTTGCGTCCTTCATTTTGCGAGTGAACGCCACGAATGCCGCGCGTTTCTGTTTAACACCAGGCAGCTCTGGGGACTCTCCAAAACGAACCCATACCCGCATGTATTTCGAGCCTTCCCCAAGAGGTGCGGTGCTCACAGACGTGGCGATGTGCTCCAGCGCAGTTTGGATCGCCTCATCGATAATCTTCTGGCGCTCTTCTGTATCAATTTCTACGCCTGATTTGTCGATAATTTCGGTAACGGACTTCTGAATATCTGCTTTCATAAAGGTTCCTCAATTCCTTCGTCGAGCATATTCTTACAGAAAAATAAGTATGTATCTACTTATCATTAAAGGCGTGCAATTTATACAAGAGCTTTAATGCCGAGTACCTTGCTTTGTAGCTCCAACTGTCTGGAGTACGGCTTGGCACGATAATAGGCTTTTAGTATCTGCTCTGGCGTCGCGTCGCCGGGGTCGAGGCCTTCTTCGCCCAGACAGGCCACTTTGACATTCAGTCCGATGCTGGTGAGACGTTTGGCCGCTGACATGGTGTTGCGGATCGCTTGCTTTTCGCTGTCCCACATCATGATGACGTTGCGTAATCCACGCGCCTTGAGCGTCAGGAACGCGCCTAACTGATCTTCAGCGTCCTCATTCATATTTCCGGACAAGTGCATCCCGAACGTGCCAATTGGCTCTACATAATCCCGCAGCGTCTCTTCGTCGAAGATGGCTCGCTTCACGCCCATTACGTCAAATGCCCCTTCACACACAACGACCGTTTGTTTTCCGACTGCATTGTGGCCGTTGTAGAGAAACTTACCCGACGCCGGCAGCTGCATGGGGAAGAGATAACGGCGTTCTGCTGCACCGGTAATGTCACGCCCCTGGAAGGTCTTCATCACGCCATCCAGATCGTAAACCGGTATCAGGATGCGCATATCAAACACCTGCCCTTTGACCTGGTCTGTGTACGGATCGACGTATGCGTGCTTGCCTTCGACGCAGTAACGCAGATCAAAGTATTTGGCCAGCTCCGGGGAGATATGGCGCTCCACCAGATAATCAGGAAGACGACCGTCAATGGGGAGTTCGTAATGGCGCGGGAGAGCTACTGGCCCTTCGAGTTCAACCTTGCTGGCCAGCACGACCTCTTCCGTCTTCGGCGCCCATCCTTGTGAGATCAGCGCGTTCTGGACGTACTCTTCAAAATCGCGACGGGATTTGCCGCTGTAGTGCTTGAGGAAGACCAGCTTGTTGAACTGAATCTCTTCGGGATGATCACCAGCAAAGCATTTGCCGACGCCATTGGTCAGGTTGAAATAAACCTTCCAGTTTGAGCTGCCGCATACCGGACACTCCTTGATATTCACCTCACGTCCACGAGTACTGACGCCACCACGACGGTAGATGATTCCTTCCATATCGAGCCATTGTTCAAAATCCAGCTCGGTCAGTAATTCTTTCAAGTCGCTCACGTTCTTAACCCTACTTTTTGCAGGTAATATCTTGATAAGCCTCGGTATTTGAATACCATAAAGGCTCATGTGTTTTTTCTTTTGTGGCTTTGGCAAAAGAGAAAATTTGTTCTCTTATGGAGACCGGCGTGGAGAGCGTTTCTCCACGCCTTCTTTTTTTAGAGGACGTCCATAATGCGTTCGATGAATCGCATTTGTTCGAGGTTCTGCTTAACGCGGATGCTTACGCCGCCTTTCTGGTTACGTGAACCAGCGAAGTACAGACGCGCTTCGCCTTTCGCTTCTTCCTCTTCCGTTTTGTTGATCGTGATAACGAGGTCAGCGATACGCACCTTCTCGATGTTGTCCGCTGCGTGCATCATTGTAGCCACCTCTGAAGCACCACCTTCCCTGTTAGTCTGCGATGCAGTGATGCCGGCAACGTTGTGTTTGTCGTACAGCGCACGCAGGTCAGTGTAGATGCTGCGAATGTTGGCGCGGTCGTCGCGGAGGTCGTAGCTGGCACGCATCAGGTCAGCGTAGTCGACCACGACCATGTCGGGGATCATGCCATTGGCTTTCATGCTGCCCAACATACGATCCAGATCTGCAGGCGACATGCTTCCGGACGGTCGTTCAACAATCCACAAGCTCCCCACGCCTTTCGTCGCGCCCAGCTCTGCCAGTTTGCGATGGACGTCGTCGCGGCGCTCCACCAGCTTGGACATTTCGGTCTCAGACAGACGGGCGTCAAAGCGATCTGACAGAATGGAGGTGTGAACTTCCAGCGACAGATACAGGACGTTGTAACCGGCAAGCGTGGCGTTGATGGAGAACTCACCCATCGCCGTCGATTTACCAGACTTCGCGAAGCCCATGAACAGCACCATTTCACGCTTTGCCCAGCCTTTCTGGTAAAGCAGCTTGTCGAGCAGCGGTAGACCCGTTGTGATGCTGTTTGGCACGTAATCGTCGGACGCTTCATACTCACGCGCCTTGTAACGCTCTGCTGATTCAGAGAAGTAATCGTAAATGCCGGTCGCTTCGTTAGAGCCGATTTGCTGGACTTTAGCCATGATTGCCATCGCGCCCTGGAAATCGCCCTTCTCTTTCATCTCAGCCGCTTTAATCAGCGCGTCGTCGAATGCTACGCTTTTGGCGAACGTGGCGACCTGGTCGACCATGTACGCCGTGTCTGACAGCTTCTCAGCGAGAATCCGCTTAAACGCCTCAACGACGTCGGGGAACAGCTCTTCGCGGATCGTCTTATCGCGTTTGGCGCGTTTGAGCATGTCGAGTATGGCCGACGATGATGGTGCGCTCTTATACATTCTGTAGTAGCCCGACACCATGTTCACCAGAATGGCGTTGGCCGCATTGGAGAACTGGTTTGGCGCAACCAGATCACCGGCGCGAGTCAGAAACTCATGGTCGCGACAGAAGTAGGCTGCGAGTCGATTCTGGAAGTCGTCATCGAACTCTTCAGACAACCCTCGTCCTGTGTGGCAAAGTTCGGTCATGTGCTTTCCTTTGGTGCTTAAACAATTTGTTTTCTAATACTAAAAAAGCCAAATAGGGGATCAACAGAATCGCCGTGCTTCTTCCAGTTCTTCCGGGAAGTGCGCGTAAATCACACGCTCAGGCACGATTTCCATCAACCAGACAGCGGAGAAGATGATGCGGACACGTTTGTCTCGGGTAATGCCACGCAGACGCTCCAGAACCCACTCAAAATAGCGTTCTTGAATCGGGTCGTGCTGCATGTCTCCCAGATGCTTAAAACTCACCAGAGAGTCATCCAGACGGGTTACAGCGCGTTTGGCTAACTTCTCTTCGAATATCTCAATCAGCTCGGGCTGCCAGAGATGCTGGGGGCGAGGTAATTTGTCCCACAGACGGCGTGCAGCTGCGGAAAGAACGGTAGAAATGAAGTAGTCATAAGAGCAGCAGTACTGGTCGGCAAACTGGCGTGCTTTCCAGAGAGATGTTTTGTTGGCCGTCGACAGCTCCTGATACGGCACACGTTTCAAACCGGTAGTGAATTGGGCCGTCTCATAGTGTTCGCGGCCATGCGACAGCATGATGTATGAGTACTGGCGCTTGTATGCCTCAGTGAAGAGGCATGTGGCCATAAGCGGGTGCATGTCGCGGTAATCAAACCACTTTGTCTCGAACAACTCCGCCTCATCCTTGCAGCGTGACAGCCCAATATTCTCGGCCACCCACTTGTCCATGACTGTGGTGTCCCACTCGGTCATGAAGTCGTACTGATCGTTGTTAATAGTGTTAAAGAAGATCTGGCTCATGTGCTCCGCCTGATAGGTAGATACTTACTTATCATAATGAGCGAATCATAGCGACTGGAGACAGCTTTTGGAAGTGGAAACGGAAGGGAATGTGTCTGAGAAGTTGGCATAGAAAAAGACCTGCTTCCGTATAAATAATAATAAGTAACTTAGTATTTATATACAGAAGCAGGTTCTGAACTCGAAGTCTCCACCAGATTCTGAGTGCTGTAATGAAACACAAAAAAGTGCATAATCCTTTCTAAACCTCAACAAAAGGCGACATGATGATATTGTACAAATACGTCCCAGAAGAAACTTTAAAACTGTTTTTTGATCATGACGCAACCAGCTTCAAATTTACTCCAGTTGGTCAGTTCAATGATCCTTTCGAAACCTACGGTGTATCGTTTGCCTCTGAAGATGAAGACTCGCTAGCGCATTTGACGTTTCGCTCAAAGATCAATTCAGACCTAGCCAGTCTATGCTTATCAAGATCACCTTTAGAAGTGCTAATGTGGTCTCACTATGCTCAACACCACAGAGGTTATGTTGTTGGCATTGATACCGAATTAGCAGGGTTTCACGATGAGAATCTTTGTTTAATCACTGCGAATGAAGGGGGTATTGATTATCTCGATGAACGAGACAAATCCAGAGTCATCATCTCCGATAAAAACTTTAAAAACAATGATATAGTTAAAAAGGTCTTATTTAGAAAAAGCCAACATTGGAAATATGAGAAAGAAGTTCGAATTGTTATTGAAAGTGACAAATTGATACCTATCGGTGATGATGAAGAAGATAGGTTTTATATATACAAGGCGCCAGGCACAAATATTATTAAAGAGATATTCATAGGAATCAACAATGAGGATTTTGAACTTACAGCACTCGAAAATGATAATTTAAGAAATGGCATTTTGGATAACAATATTAAAATCCAAAAATGTTGTTTCAAGAGGGGAACTTGGGACTTAGATAAAACGGATTATGATATGAGTCTGCTTACTGATTGGCCTAGCGCTGATTTCGGTATTCTTGCCGGTGTGATATCAGCATTCGAAAAAAACGAAATTTGAGATGAAGCGAACACAAGCGGTTTGTGTTCGCTTCATCATAACTAGCCTTTCTTCATCAGCTCACGCTTGATTTCATCGGTGCGCATCGTGACGTCGGCAGCGGTGATCGCCTCGTTCAGTTTCACGATGTCTTCGATTTCCTGCGGCGACTTCTCTGCCAGATGGAAAATGGCTGCACGAATCACGTCAGAACGGGTGAATTTCTCGAAACGAGGGATGAACTTCATCATCTCCAGCAGATCGAAGTACTCGTCTTCCAGCGACATTGTGCGGCTCTTAATCTTCTCTTTCCCACGAGTCGGACGCCCCTGCGGTCTGACTGGCTGGCGCATTGGGGTGCTGCTTTTTACCGGTTCTTCCGGATCTTTGCGCTTTGCAAGGTCTCCCATTCTCATGGACATTATTCTTCCTCCAGACTCATGATGTAATCTACAAACTCTTCGAACTCGGCTTCTGCCTTCTTATCGCGTTCGGCGCCAGTCATTTCAAAGATAGAACGACCCGCCTCTTCCGCATCGTCATAAACGTTACGGTTGTACAGGTTAACCGGCGCAGCCTCGATGCCGAATGTCTCGACAATTTCTTTCGCCGCCAGAATACGTGACGCCTGGGAAGGCAGTGACGGACACTGGTTCACTACCGCGCGGATCTTCACAGTCTCGTTCACGTTGCGAACGTTGTCGATAATCGGGTCGATATCACGCAGGGATTTCAAATCACGACGCTTAGGGCGCAGCGGGATAATGATGAAGTCTGCCAGCAGCATCGCTTGTCGCTGAATTTCGGAGTCAAAACCACCCGCATCAATGACGACGTAATCGTAGCGTCCCTTCAGCGATTTGATGTGTTTGACGATGTCGTCCTGAACGTATGCGAACGGGATTAGCTCAAGATCTTCGTTCTGGCGACGGTCTTCACACCAGCTCGTTGTGGTGCGCTGAATATCAATGTCGGTGACGTGAGTCTTCTTTTTCTTTTTAACTTTGAGGCATACCGCAATTTGCTGGGCAACGGTAGATTTGCCTGGGCCGCCTTTTGTGCCGCCAACCACAATGATCCTGGTCATTGGTGAGTTCCCTTTGCGTGAATTATTGTCGTATGAAACAACTTGTTTTCTTATATGCGATATAGCCTAAATGCCTACGGCTACGGTGTAAAGGTGAAATGATAGGCAGTACGGGTGT
>NZ_MKEQ01000004.1:19181-28735 GCF_001875655.1 Enterobacter hormaechei ATCC 49162 | reverse complement strand
CCCAAGCGTTACGCTCGTCGTCTGGCAATAGACAAAAGTATCCAGCGACAAGGGTATGGGGAAACGCTGGTGGCACATGCGATGAAAGTGGTATACCGGGCTTCCCTGGCCGTTGGGATCTACGCTTTGTTTGTTGACGCCAAAAATGAGAATGCGATGCGGTTTTATAAGCAGTTAGGCTTTACCCCTCTTACGGGTGATAACGCCAATTCGCTGTTCTATCCCACAAAAGGCATTGAGAAGTTGTTTGGTGGAAAATAAAGAAGCCCCTCGATTGAGGGGCTGTTTTAATTCAAGGCTTGTCTGTCCTGCCAGTTGCACAATCGCTCTCCCATCGTGTTATGGAAGAGGATCTCGCGTTCCGTCTCTTCGGTCATAAAGTCGTCGTTACTGACATAAATAGGGTTTGCTGCATCGCAGAACAGCACGCCGGAAGTCTGTGTCTTAATCACGCAGCCACTTATCATGCAGCTCGCGATGAACAGCAGAAGCATCTTTCCGCCGCACTTCATTAAGTGTCTCATTTTTGACGTCCACTGTGCTTTGAAGCCTTTTCCTGTCCTCCTGTCTGGCCTTCTCTTCGATTGCTTGCCGGGCCGCACGACCTCCCATCGTATAAGCACCGACAAGCACGAAAAGAACGGCAGCCAGAGTCATCAGAGCAAACTTCAGCTTTGAAAATAGGCTGCCGGTCATATCAGACCATCCCGTTCTGGTGTTTTCGCACCTGTGACCAGGCGATAAAGCCAGCCACCACAATGGTCGCGATACCGAAGATGATCCGAACCGTATCACCACTGGTGATGTGTCCCTGCGCCTTGTCCATTGCCGCAGAGACCTGTGGCATGACGTCGGCCAGCTGTGCCAGACCAATTCCCGCCGTAACGGTCGCACCGGCAGTTTCTTTGGTTACAGGAACAGCCTTCACGGTTTTCACCGGCTTAACGACACCAGCGCGACGCAGACCTTCCTCAATAACTTCTGCCGCATACCAGGTGTTCGGCGTTTTGAGCGGGCCACGGCCATTTTCATGACGGATAATCGCCTCCACCAGCGGACGCAGAGTGTCGTAGTCGTGCAGATCGATAATCATGTCCGGGGTCACGCCAACGGCTTTAGATACCTCGTTCACGTAAGCTACGGTGTTGTTTTCATGCGGAGGCGCCCAGCGTTCGATGACTTCGCGGATCGTATCGATGCTGGAGCCATCCTTCGCGCGGCGCTTGTCGTGGTAGGTAATGAGCGTTACTGCCAGCGCCCGAATCCCCCATACGGGATCTTTGAACGTGCAGAAACGCGGTTCGGCAGGGTTGTCAATTAACCCCTGCCACGGCGAACCTTTGTCGAGGTTGCCAGGGTTGTTATTACGAATGCCTCTCGGAGTTTTCATCCTTGATCTCCTGTTATTGCAGTCCATTCTTCACGCCATAAGCGGCCAGACCCAGCAGCAGCGCGGTAATCAGGAACGACGTTATCTTTGAGATAATGCCGCCAAAGAACCCGCTGGAGATGGCGTCTAGCCGATTAAGTAGTTTGTCCAGGTTGGAGTGCTGAATGCTGTGTTGCGAAGGCGTCATATCGCCAAAGTAGGTTTTGAGCTGGTCGTTGACCTCCTGGCCAATTTCCTCACGTAACTCCTTACCTAATTTGCCGACAACTTCACGCGCAACGATAGCGGCAATGCGCTCTACCTGCTCTGGCGTTACGCCTGCCATCTCGTTCGACATTATTTCCTCCATGAATCGTCAAATCGGGATGGCTGTTTTATACCACAAATCACCCTTACATGGTAGGTAAGTACTTACACACGAGCACCATAAATTGCACCGACTTTAGTCCATGTAGGCGCGTTCCCCGTGACAGCCTTACCCGCCGCGCCCCCTCCGTACATTGTCCCCAATCGTCCAGTAGCAGCCGCACCAGCAGCCCCCACATTACCTCCACTGCCGCATGTGTATTGAACAGCGGTAGAGCCGATCAAATATTGAGCACCAATCCCGGGAGCGGTTAGAGTGCCAGAAGTTGCCGCACGCGAAGTTGAAGCTGGCGGCCTTGTAGTGTTTGCAACACCAAACGGGCGACCGCCACCACCCATACCACCATCGGCTGAGTTACCGCCGCCACCACCACCGCCACCGGCAATAGCGCCGTTATTGGTTATTCTTAAACGAGTCCCAATCCCGTTGTTAATAGCAGTGCCACCGGCAGCACCGCCACCTTTAACGCCACCATTACCCCCACGACCATAGACAGTTACACCTGCGTTGATTACCAGGCTGATATAAGAGTTGGTAAGCGAACTCGGGAAATCTAAACATGGCACGCCGCTGCTGGACGACACCAGATCCCCTGTAATGGTAACAACGACTGGCGTCGCCCCCTGGGATTTTAAATAGTTGATCAGTGTGTCTTTGTTGTAGTTATGATTCGCACCGATGCTGTAATGAATTTCCTTAGAACGACCTGCTAACTGAGACATATTCCCAGCAGCAGACAATTGCACCGCCGTTCGAGCTGCACTCATCCATCTCTGGCCTGTCACACTGACAGCCGAAGACCCAATCCAACCGGGAACACCGACAATTGGCACATCTAATCTCCTTTTTGATGTGAATATCCTGAATTGGTGAGGGTGGCCCCTCACCATTCACCTTGATTACATTTTTGCCTTCAGTTCGCGCACTTCCTCGCGCAGCTCTTTGACAGCCTCGACCAACATGCCGATAACGCCGTTGTAGTTAAGACGCAGACGAGGCTCTCCTGACTGATCGTTATGGTCAACCGTTACCAGTTCAGGCTGAACATTCTGGACGTCCTGAGCGATGAGGCCGCCAGACTGCTCATACCGGTCACAGACCTGAATCTCGTACAGAACACCTTCGATCCGATCCAGCTTGTCGAGCGCTCGTTCAATCTTGCGAATATTGCGTTTGCTACGACGGTCAGAGCGGATATAAACGTCATTAAAGCTGCCATTACCGCCACAAACCCAAGTACCATCATTCTGGAGGTATGCGTTCGCATCCGTGCCGTTTGCGGTACGTGAGTTGTTGATCATGTAAAAACCAAACTGACTGTTTCCCAAGCCACCCAAGAAGAATTTGCGATCCGCGTGGTCTTGTCTCAACAACGCTTGTGCAGAGCTTGTACTTACAGCGTTCCTCCCGAAGATGACGTTCTGGTTACGCATATCTATCCACGCGCCAGAGCCGCTGTTGATGGAAAAACGGTTGGCGTAAACCCACGCACTTGACGTGATGTCACCCGTTACACTCAACGGCTTAAGGCTTTGCAGCGTGCTATTAACGAACCTAAAAACATGGGCGCTATTGGCGTAAACATCCAGAATGCCATCTCCGTTCTGTTTAAAGCCGGTGTCATTGTCACCCAGAACAATGGAATTACCGCCAAGACCATTGACCACACCCAGCCCAAGACCACCGTTAACAACAGCACCATTGCCCATTGTTACTCTGCCATTAGTGAGATCTACATAAAATGGACGAAGCGAACCTATATCACCATTTTCTCCCTGGTCTTTTGCTGTCGGGATAAGGTAAAAATTATTTTCGGAACGGCGAAAAATCATCCCGTATGCCGCATCGTAAATGCGTAACCCATCCGTAGAGCGGATCTTAAGCTGTCCGGACATCGTACCGCCGCTGTTTTTCATAAATAGCGCATCAATCCAGCCTGCAAATCCCGACTTATTAATGTATAAATTTCCATCATTTGCCAGAATGCCTCCACCTTGCGTCTTGAGGGGCTGACTCACATTTTGCAGCGTCAGCACACCAGTCATTGTTCCGCCAGAAATCGGTAACGCACCGACATCAGCCGCAGTGGGTTTGAGAGCAGTGTTGTAATCTCTGCGCCAGGCAGGGGCATACGCGCTACCGTGATTAATATAGGTGAACTGAGCACAGGCAATCCCACCACCGGTAGTCGTTGTAGGCGTAGTAACTCGGATGGTCATTGCGCCTTCGGTACCTAAAACCTCGATAACCGCACCAGCAAGGCAGATATTGCCGACACCTGTATCAGTGATAATTTTATTGTCGGCATATGACCAGGAACCCTTCATCATCCAGTACGGCACTTCGAAAGCACCACGCGCCTTCAGCCATGCGATAAATTCAGCGGTAGTCCAATTACCAGCCCCTGTGCTGTACGACGCGCTAAATGCTTGCGCGGCCCCAACGTCTTTCGCTGTGGGTTTGTGTGCTGTGGTGTAAACCTGTGCCCAACCAGACCAGTTTGCGTCACCGGCATCACGTCGAGATCGCACATATACCGGGGCATGAGCACCGCTTGTTCCACTCCAACCAACTAAAAGTTCACCCTCACCAGACGCATAAGCACCTTTCAAGTGAATAACGTTGCCGTAAGCCGTTGGATAGCTATTGTTATAGGCTTCATACATCTGAATGCCAGGCATGGCCCCTTGAGTGTTCGAAGCCAGCGCATTAACTCGCCCGCGGGAAACCAACGTCGGGATAGTAATGTTGGCAGAGCCATCGAACATTACGCTGTTGATTGTCCGCGGTGTTTGCAGTTTGGTTGCAGTAGCGGCATTACCAGTGGTGTTCTGATCACCCTGAATATTCACACCTGGCAGGTTGATATCAGTCGAACCGTCAAATCTCACCCCACCGATATAACGAGCGGTTTGAAGCACGGTAGCGGTACTTGCGTTACCCACCAGCGAACCGGTAATGGAGCCATCCTGATCAGAAATGACGCGATGGTAGACAGTCCCCTCTACAGCGTCTTCAGGCAGCGTATCCACAACCTCCAGTACTTCCAGAGTTTCGACCACAGCACCGGCAGATTGCAGGTTGACGACCAGCTTCTGAGAGCCAGCGCCAGCTTTGATGTAAATGTCGTAGTTATCATCAGCCGTGTTCACGGTAGCTACAGACAGCACAGCCGAATCCATAGTGCGATAAGCGACCGCATTCACCGATTTCGGATCGCCTGCAGCAGTTCGCAGCACGATATCGGCCATTGCAGCAAGCGCTGGCTGCCCGGCTTCGTACCCTGCCCCGCCGATCACTTCGATGTATACGGTGCTGGTCGACTGTGGCATACGTGCCGTGGACACTTTCACCCACTTCGGCGCGTCGGTAGCCATGTCCATTTCAGCCGAAGTCCCTTTCCATTTCACACTGGCAACACTGGCCTGGGCGTTCTGGGCGTACTCATAAGCCTTCGTTTCTGATTCTTTGGCATTCAGTTCAGAAGTTTTCGCCCCGGCAGCCGCATCGGTCGCCTCAGTTGCTTTCGTGGATGCCAGAGCAGCAGAATCAGAGGCTTCTTTGGCTTTAGCTTCAGCCACTGCCATCGCTTCGGTCGCAGTCGTTGCGGAAGCAGCAGCCTCACCTGCGGATTTGGCAGCAGCTGTTGCAGATCCTTCAGCGGCGGTCTCAGCAGACTTCGCGTTGGTTTCAGAGGTTTTGGCGGCTGCGGCAGATGCCTCAGAAGCTGTCGCCTGTTCACTGGCAACGTTGGCCTTCTCTGTTGCAGTTGTGGCCGAATCGGCAGCCGCAGTAGCTGATTTGCTCGCAGCATCAGCACTGCCAGCTGCGGCAGCGGCACTTTCCCCTGCGTGGGCTTCTGAGTTCTGGGCAGCCGCTTTTGATGCTTCGGCAGCCGTTGCGCTCTCCGATGCAGCTGTCTCGGACGCCTTTGCATTGGTCTCCGAAGTTTTTGCCTTCTCTTCGCTGGACGCAGCCGCGTTTTGACTCGCTAAAGCGGCGTCAGCAGACTCACCTGCAGCGGTGGCGCTTTCGGAAGCGGCGTTCGCGCTGGATGCGGCAGCTGACTCGCTGGCAGCAGCAGCCTTCTGTGATGCGTCGGCGTTGGTTTCTGACGTTTTGGCAGCCGCAGCACTTGCCGCCGACTCACCGGCGCTCGAAGCAGCATGGGTTTCTGATTCCTTAGCCGCATTTTTTGAGGCCAGCGCATCAGCTGCACTGCCAGCGGCGGCCTGCTCTGAGGCAGAGGCATTGGTTTCAGAGGTTTTGGCAGCAGCAGCAGAGTCAGACGAGGCAGACGCCGAAGCAGAGGCTTCGGACGCGCTGGTCGCAGCCTGAGTTTCAGATGCTTTCGCCGCATCTTTGGATGCCGCGGCACTCGTGGCTGATTCTCCCGCTTCAGTCGCTTTGGTAGACGCTGTCGCGGCAGACGCAGCAGCATCTACCTTGAAGCTCTCAGCATTGGTTTCAGACGTTTTTGCGGCGGAAGCGCTTGCACCGGCAGCGTTTTCTGATGCAGCAGCTGCGGCAGCACTCTGGCTTGCTTCGGTGGCTTTGGTAGACGCTGTATTGGCGCTTTCCGCAGCGGCCGCGGCACTGGCAGCAGCTTCCCTGGCCTTGTCGCCAGCGGCATTGATAACGTCGGCGTTATCCGTATACCATTTCTGGTTTGCGTTATGCTCATTGACGATCTGCGTCAGCGACTTCACGGTCACTTCCGTACCGTCTTCACGCTCAAGCGTTACCTCATCAACTGCCGTCAACCAGCTGCGCATCGTCTTCGAGTCGGCTGACATTCGGGTCATGAGCGCGGTAAAGCGTGCGCTGAACTGCGTTAAGTCGCCTTCATAGGTTGTGATGATGCGGCACGGAACGTCCGTCTGGGTCTCGCCCGTGTACGGCTCCGCGAGAATCAGGCTTGTGTCGCTGATTACGCGCTTAATTTCGTACAATTTGTTGTCAGGGCCGATGACGATCATGCCCGGCAGAACGCCGTTGGCGGTCACATTCCAGTACGTGCCAGTGCCAGAAAGTGCGTCACTTCCCTGTGTAAATGTGATAGTACCTTCCCTGTACCACATATTCTCTCCTTGAAAAGACGGGCATCCATGCCCGCCATAAGTAAGTACATACTTATTTTTACCGATGTAAAGATGGATGTCTACCGTCGAGCAGAACCATCCTCCCATCCGACCTGATAATTTTTGATTAGCTCAGGGTCGCTCATCTCCAGAATGTCTTTTTTCATCACCCTCTGGTGTTCGTGAATGCTGAACTTGCGGTCGAATAGCGTCTGCGTCATTCGCATCTCTAGCTCCTTCAGTTGCTCCAGCGTTACCGGAACATCGTTATTGTCCGCATCTGTCCAGAAGAAATTGTCCGGAAGACCGCCTGCCGCAGCTTTTAGCGAGATATCCAGCCGCTCTTTGGAAATGTCATTCGCGTCCCAGCGGTGGCCGTTCCATTCGAAATAGACGGTGAAACTTTCCTGACGAATACGCCAGTCGTTAATTTCTGCCAGCTTCTCGACTTTCAACCGTTCAATGTACTCGTCCTGATCAGGGTACGGTGCGATACCGCCACTGGCTTCAGACCCCAGCGCCTCAAGTATCTTCTTTGCCAAAGGTGACGTGTCAGTCTCTGCCAATGTGTATGGCAAAAACAGAGGCGTTACACCATCCTCCATAACAAGCCCATCAAACTGAATCTCACAGGAGATCCCGCCACTAAGATTGCGCACTGCATTCCTTACAGCAGAGATGACGGGGGTTTCTTCCATAATATCCTTCTCCATTTTTAAGCCTTAAACACCAGAACGAGATAAGGCTCGTTAACACGGTGATTGTATTTACGCTGCTCGTGCCAGGTATAAACATCGACAGTTGCAGACTGGCCAGCAGGCAAGTTGTAATAGCCGAACATGCCGGACTGGTTTTCTGAGTTGTCTCGTTTGCCATACATCTGCTGCTTGACACCATTTACCGTATATTCAGTAATCCTTGACCATGAATAGGTGTTGGTATTCTCCGATGGAGCGTAATAGTAGTACCCACCGGAAACGTAGATCACACGAGCGAACGTCTGAGGCGCAAGATAGATACTGCTGCCATTAACCATGTAGGCTTTAACGATATCGCCATCAATCTGGTTGGCGTGCAGTTTCCCCAGAATCTGGCAGTTCTGTGCGATGGTAACGTTATTCAGCGAGCCGGAGTTCGCAGTGATGCTTCCCCGGAACGTACCGTTATTAAACTCAGGACTACCATTTTTGGGGATAATCCAGCCTTTACTGCCAGCGGCGTAATCGTTCGACTGAATGACGTTACCAATTTTGGCGTTAGTGATTGTGCCGTCTTTGATATAAGCGCCGTTCATATACGCCACGCTGTTTTCGATGACAAAAGGCGTGGTGATCTTCCCGTTTACGGAGTTGACCAGACCAAAACGGTCTGCCTGAACCAAAAACTGCGATAGACCGGTGCTGTCGATACCCAGCGCGATACCTGCAACGTACTTCTGGCCGCCACTGGTAGACGTTTCCATCTTCAGCGTCCAGGCAGCAGAAACCTTCTTATCGGTATCAGCAATTGCCTTCGCCTGCTCCTGGATGAGAGCCGAGTTACCATCAACTTCAGCCTTAACTGTATCAATTCTCTTACCGAGAGCACCGTCAGCATTTGCACGCGCGGTGGCTTCGGATGTGATAGCAGCGTTGATATCTTTGCCGGTCTGAGCCTGAAGATTGGTGATCTGCCCGGCCAGAGCAGAGTCGGCATCTGTACGCGCTTTCGTCTCCGTGTCGACAGCGGCCTTGATGTCCTCTGCCGTCTGAGCCTTCAGCGAGCTGATCTGCGAAGCCAGAGCACCATCTGCATCGGTTCTAGCCTGGGTCTCTTCCGCAACGGCGGCTTTGATATCCTCACCAGTCTGGGCCTTCAGTTGGGTGATTTGCTTCGATAGCGCCTCATCCGCTGTGGCTCGGGCAATCTGTTCTTCAGTGAGTGCCGCGCTGATATCCCCTTCAACTTTCGCCTGCAACGTGGTGATCTGACGAGAAAGCGCTTCATCCGCAGTCGCACGCGCCTCTTGTTCAGCAACGATGGCCGCTGAAATATCGTCGTTGAGCTGGGCTTCCAGCTTGGAGATATGCGTCGCAATAGCCTTATCTGCCTCTACGCGAGCCGTTGTCTCTTCCAGAATCGATGCCCGGATATCCTCACCAATTTCTGCGCGGATCTCTTCCACTTTTGAGGCCATTGCAGACATATCGTCGGCAAACGTCTTCTGAGTGGTGGCGATCTTCGCGTTATTGACCATTTGCTTGTGCTGGTCTTCATCCTGACGCAGAGCGAGGTCAATATTGGTTTTGGCCAGAGCCTCGATATTGGTCGATACTTCCGCGCTGGCGCGTTCGACTTCGGCAACGGTCTTTTTCATCTCTTCGACGGCGGCAACGCTGTCATCGACGGAGGATTTCATTGCCTCAATCTGTTTGGCATTTGCCTTATCGCCTTCGACACGGGCTTCACGCTCTTCAGCAATCAGCGCGGAGGCATTGTCGAGCGCAGCGTGTGCCGCTTCCACAGCACCTGCAACGGCTTTGCCCTGCTCGGAAACGGTCTCCTGCAACTCAACCAGAGCCGCATTAGAGTCCTCAACCTGTTTGCAGCGCGTCGTTGACCTTGTCCAGCGTGCCAGAGACTTCATTTTTGAGGTCGTTCTGGGCCTGTTCAAGCCGACCGCTGGTGTCTTCCAGTTTGCTGTCCAGATCGGCAACGGACTGATCAAGCTCTTTCA
>NZ_MKEQ01000004.1:11683-18549 GCF_001875655.1 Enterobacter hormaechei ATCC 49162 | reverse complement strand
CGGTACTGATGATGTCCGTCTTCTTGCCGCTGAACGAAACCGCATAGAGGCTGAATGTCGTATTGGCCATTCTCGGCAATATTGAGTATCTCGAACTGCTCTTCGGTAACGCGTGCGGACTGCCAGTTAGAGACGTTGTTCTCATCGGAACGACGCCAGCTGATCCAATATTCCGCAGACTTACCTTCCCAGGTGGCAACGAGCTTGATTGAGAGGTTGCCCGGACTGGAGATATACGTCCCTTCCGTCACCTGCAGGTTGGTCGGCTTCGAATAAGTCGGGTCGAGAACGGTGTTGTTCTCGGGGATCAGCGTCGCGCCGTTGTCGATGGCTTCGTACTTCGATGCGTTATTTTGGACAACGGTAACGTCAAACGTCCCCTGAGCCTCGCCCTGGGCAACGTTGATAACACGCACGCGCATTGGCTCCAGATCTGGCTCGGTAATCGTCCAGACGCCATTCATAACCGGCATATCACCGGAATTGAGCGCTTTGGAGAAGGTTACTTTGGTAATGTCTTCCCCGGTCTCAAGAATATCGCGCTCAACGATTTCGCCTTCCTGATTCAAGATCCGGATGTAGCTACCAGCCTTATTCAGCGTAACCGGTGCGTCGAGAGTGATGCTGTTCTTTGTGAACGCCACAATGCGGCCAGAGTTGCGTTTACCAGCACGGTATTTGTTCTGAATCAGCACCGTTTCGCCCGGCATCAGGAAGGAAGCATCCAGCCCTGCCGTAAAGCTGATAACGTCGGACTCCATGCGTGCGGTATACAGCAGCCACAGACCGACACGATGCGCCTGGCCACGGCTGGTACAGCCGAACGCAACCACTTCGGTTTTGCGCTCGCCATAACGACGCATCGCCTCCTGGTCTTCGACGTACTCGATGTTCTGCTTGTAGCCGTCTTCCTTGTTGTTGTAGGTCACAAGAGCAACTGACGGACGGTCTTTACGCGCAGATCCCTTGTAGCTGAACATGCCGTCTTTGACGTTCGCGTTGGTGAACATCATGACCGGATCTGACGGGCTATCCTGCATGACGTTAACCATGCCGCCAGCCCAGAAGACCATACCGCGGAAGGCGCCAGCGATATCCTGAATCAGTCGGTACGCATCCTGACGGCTGGTGATCTGGGTGTTGATAGCGAAGCGCTTCTCTTTACCCCCGAAGCCATTGTCAATTTCTTCATCGCAGTAGCGGCCAATCTGGTAAATCTGCCCGAGGTCAATCATGGACTCAGAAACGTACTGCCCCAGGCCATAACGAGCGTTGGTAAGCAGGTCGAAGAGAATCCAGGCAGGGTTGGAAGATGACAACAGCTTGAATGTGCCATCCCATACGCCGATATAGGTGTTTGTGTGTTCGTCGTAGTTGGACGGGACGCGGATCTTCAGACCACGCACCAGATACGAACGAGACGGCATCGAGCTGCCGAACTGCTCTGAGTTGACCTTGAGGCCGACCAGCGCGGAGTTCGGGTAGTTCATCGGCGTATCGACGATCTCACCGACAGAGTCCACCCACGTATCGTTAAAGATGTACTGAGTGTTGCTGTCATCGGTCAGACGAAGCACGCGAACCTTGTAGGCACGGCCTGGCTTGGGCAGTTTTAGTTCATAGCTGCGGTAGTAGACGCCCGTCTTTTTTGCCGTCAGCGTAATTTCGGAAGTGCTCTCCCCTTCTGCAATGGCGTCCTTGAAGGCATTATCGCCATTGGCAATCTGGAATTTGTACTTCACGGTCGTACCGTTGGTATCACCGGTCTTTTTGTCAATGCTACGCAGAGACGGGAACTTCAGAATGACGCGGACACGGTCTGCCTCATCGTTATCGATGGCAATCGTAACGTCGTGCATTCTTTTCAGCTGGATGTTGACTGACTTCGGCGTTTCAACGAAATCGAACCCGGACATCGGCGTCTGGTCTTGTGAGCCATCGCGGAAGTCCCAGGTGATACCGCTAAAGTTTGGAGATCCGTCTTCGTTCAGGATTGGCAGGTCATCAACGAAGATCGACTTTGCGCCATCCACCAGCCCGCCAATGACACCCTCCCCGAGCAGGTCGAGGATGGACGCCATAGCACGCGAGTTTACGGTATCGTCGGCTTCAACCGGCGTGCGGCTGGAGCCACTGCTTTTCTTACCGCCAGCACCTGCAATCAGGAGAGGCAGTCTCTTCTTCTTGAACTGTTCCATGTTCAAAAATTTCCCTTCTTACTAAAGCTGGTCGATGGTGATCGAAGAACTCACAACCTGTGAGCCGACCAGAATTTCCTCGCCATAAATGAGCTGAACCGGGTTGCCCTGGTTAGTGGTGTTTTGTGGCCCGTCGAAATAAAACGAGTTCGAGTTATCTGCCTGCCTTACGCTGTCATTGGTCGCCTGGGGCGAAATTAGCTGCGAAATACCGCCCATCATTAGCGACAAGCCGAGCGGGGCCAGCGCTGGGAACCAGAATGAGGCAACCATGACGAGTGCCCCTACGACTGTCTGGAACCAACCAAAAGCCTTACCGCCACTACCGCGAGGAACTGGCGTGATGCGGATCTTCGCGATGTTGTCGGACTGCCCCATCATTTGAAACTCGCTCTCATCAACCGACCACTTATGCCCCTGCTTATTGGTGATCTGGATGTGGTAACTGTCGTAGGTCTTCATGTTGCGTTTCATCCAGGCTTTTAAGCCCGGACGGTTGGCTTCGACCAAATCCAACGCCTGTTTGGTGTTGCGCACTTTTAAATGCCAGTGGCGGCCGAAATGTCTGGCCATCGGGCCACCAAGTTGCACATGAACTAACTCAGTCACGCTTCATCTCCCTTGAGTAAGTCTCTGTGACGCAGGTGGTGCGTCGTGTGTTTCTGGTACATGCCACCGTAATAAGCGCGACAGCTCAGACGGTCGATCTGGTGGTGCAGGATCATTCCGTCTCCGATGTACACCGCGCAGTGGTCAGGCATCTTTCCGTACTGAATGAAGAAGACGTCACCACGCTGGGGTTCCGTCCCCGGCGCCAGACGAACAAGCCCTTCATTGCGGTAGTTCTGATCGAGAATGTCGGTATCACCCGTGTACCACGATGGAATATGCAGGTGCGGGTTTGGATTCAACTCGACGTTGAACTCACGCTTCAGGTAGTCGCGGCACAGCATCCAGCAGTCGAAGACACCAAACACATAGGGCCGCCCCAGATAAGGCATCTCAAAGCCGTCTGGGGTGATCACATTCATCTCACTGAAGTGAAATGGCGCATCGCCCTCGACATTCTTCCTAACAGCCAGAATCAGCCACGGAACTTCCGTTGCCTCGCATCCGGCGCGGTCGGCGTCTGACGCTTCAGCTGATTCGTCAGTGTGGGAGTGCCAGATGGCAACCACGTCTCCCGCATCTTCCGCTGCGATAATGTCGTCAGCGTGCATAACAAACGTGTTTTCCGGGTTTTCAGACACGTTCCGGGCTTCCATGAAGCGATATTTCTCGCCAGTGGTACGCACCAGAAAGCCACACGCTTCGTTCGGGTAGCGTTTGATGGCTGTCAGATAGATTTCCTGCATAACGTCCGAACCAAGCTCCGGGAAAGCTCTATTACCCATAACGCGTTGCTCCAATGAACCCGCCAAAGTGGATTACGCCATTGGCAAAGTAGTTACGGCGTGCGTTGCATGAGTCGTAGCGTTTCGTGCAGTAATCCGCGCCTGACATGGTGGTTTGCTGGTTGTTTTTGTCGAAATAGGGGCCGGTGTAGCCGCACTCTGGACCGCGGTATTTCCACGGGCAGGTGTTTTTGATGATCTGGCGGTACGGCAGCTGCACACCCATCAGATCGAACACACTCGACAGCTCAAACTCGACAACCTCATGGGTTTCGAGAGTCTTCTGTTCGATGAACCACATCTCATCCGGGAAGTGCTGGTTTGGATCTGCGGTTGGATTCCCGTCTTTGAAGTTGGCCGCGTCGAGAAAACGCGCCAGCGTCATCTTGCGGATGATGCGGCAGCCCACCAGATCGTCGTTTGCCTGAACTTCAGCGGAGACAGTTCCGGCAAAGTTGGAGACCTGGATTTTTGGACGCGGCAAAGTACCCTGACCAGTCTTATCAAAGCCTGACGCCTTGATTGGCCACGGTTCGTAGGACACGCCTTGCCAAACGACTGGCTCCATCAGTTCGTTTGTACCGGCGTGGAAAAACAGCTTGCCCCCAGAGGTGGTGTTCGACATATCAAGTTCGAACAGCTCAATGAGCGCGGAGGGCGACAAGCTCTGAATATCAGCTTTAATACCCATCGTTTCTTCCTTGAAATAAAGAGGCGCCAACATCCTGTCAGCGCCTATAGATAATAGTAAATAAGTGCTTACTTATCTAGTGGGTTAAATTATCCTTCATAAATTTGTCGGAAGGTCGCAGTGAGAACGAGATAGCCCTGGTAACGCTTCACAGTATGGCTGTCGCACACCACAACCATCTTTTTGCCACGAGGGTTCGTCCAGTAGAACGACTCAACGGCCGCGCGTGCCGTCAGAAAGTCATCGACGGCATTAATAACGTCGTAAGAGCGCGTAAATGTTAGGCTCCACTCTTCTTTAATGCGATTGAGACCTTTGGCCTGGCGCTGTTCGTAATCGTCACCGAAATTCAGCACCGTCACGTTAGGCTTCACGGTCTTTTCCGACTCGTAGTCGGGATACCAGTTAAAAGTCAGTCTTTCCATCTCACATCCTTGTGAGACTGCCCCTTCCGGGGCAGCCGTGGTTAGTTACGTTGAGAGTTAGGGTTGAGCGAACCGCCTGGCCGCTTCTCCTGAGCGATGGTTTCAAGCGCGATCGCCTTCATGCGCTGCGCTGCCTGACTCCATGCGCCTTCGGAATTGCTGTTCTCCGAGACACTGCCGTCGCTGTTGACGTTGATCTCAATGCTGACAGGTGAGAAAACGCCGCCACCGCCGCCTTTAACACCCTCTGCGTTGAGCGTGACCGGGATGGAACGCCCATCCGGAAGCGGAACGTAGGCTTCGTTCATATCCCCTTCACCAAACAGCGCCAGCTGTGGAGAATCAGCGATGCCACCTTTCTGATACGCACGCAGCGGAACCACGCCGTCTTTCCCGAAAATGCCGCCTTTGGCGAACTTCGGAATTGCCGGGATGCCGCCAGTACCATCAGATGCCGATCCGGTGAGATTGTTGAATCCGGAGTTAGAGCCGGAGGAACCAGATCCGATGTTGTCGAAGCCACCACCAGCCCAGGCCGACACCAGCCCGGAGGCAATGGTAGCGCCGAAGCTCAACCACTTATTGCCAGAGCCGGACATGTTTGCGCCCAGCATGGCAAACGCGGCAGAAAGCGCCCCAGTGACAGAGCTAAGGTTCTGCATGGAGAAGATGGATGTCTTCACCGCTTTGGTTTCCGCGTCTTTGGCTTCAGTACTGGTGAACAGTCCATTTACCCAGCTGCCGATCGCGTTGGTTGCAGATCCAATCGCGCTGGTCGTCTGCTGAGTGGTCTGCCCCAGACCGGAGACCGAGCTGGAGGTCTCTTTCGTCGCCTCACCCACGCTCTTATCGCCGTTGACCGCATTCATCCGGACGCCCTGGTTGGCAACCGCTGACGCGACACCAGAAAGCAGATTGCCGCTCTGAGAGCTGCCCGCTGCCGTCGTTCCCATCCCCAGCATGTTCATGAGAGGCATGGTGATCTGCGTCTTCACAACCATGTTGGTGATGTCACGGAGGATGGATTCTGCCAGGCTGGAGAAGTCCATTTTCCCCTTCATGACGAAGTCGGTCAGCGTATCCGTCATGTTGCTGAACAGGTTGCTCCAGCTATTTTCCAGCTGATCGGCCAGATTCTCGTACTCAAGCGCCAGCTTCTGTGTCGCCGTACCCGTCTCTTTGATGAGAGCGGTGTTGCCTGCCGCCACCAGCTGGTTAATCTGCTTGGTGTAAAGCGCCACGATTTTCGGATCAGAAGCCTGGTCACGCAGATCCATCAACGCTTTCAGGTTACGGTTGTAGGTGTCGTTGAAATCGACCACCTTCTCTTCACGAGACGGCTTGTAACCCGCGCTGATGATAGAATCGGATTCCGGCGCCCAGGTGGAGATCATCTGCTCGACGTTGCGGCGGTTGAACATCTCGCGATAGTCGTCGCTCGCGTTCGCCAGGTCAGCCAGGCGTGACTTGGCTTTGTCGATCATCTCCTGAGTGATGAACTCATTCGGTACGGCGTTGGCCAGTTCGGTCAGCGATTTGGTGGTATCGCGGAGAGACTGATCAAACGACACGGTCGCTTTTGAGCTTTCACCCATCTGCCCCATAAGCTGATCGGCTTTATCCAGGGCTTTCTGGTAGCCGGCCGCCAGCTTACGCTGCGCATTTTCTTCCTTCCTCGCGGCACGCTGAGAAGCATTGGCAGTACGCTGCCCGGCTTTTTCCGCTGCTGCGGCGTCCTGCTCACGCGCTTTGGTCAGTGCGGCGATCGCGGCTGCACGTTCCTCGTCGCTCATTTTCTCCAGAGAGCTGGCGCTGGAGGCTTTCTGCAGGTTCAACTGGGTTTTGAGCTGTTTCGGCCCGATGATCGGCTTGCCTTCGAAGTCCAGCATCGCCGTACCGTCTGGCAGTGTGCGCTGGTAGGTCGCGGAGTCCATCTGGTTCCGCATATACTGCGCCAGTGCTTTCTGAGCCGCTTTATCGGTCGTTCCCAGCCCCAGAACGGTTCCCTGGTTGGACATTACGCCCTTACCGGTTTTCGCCGCGCTATCACGCTCGAACTCCGCCTGAGTCAGCTCCTGAGCAACAGCTTCAAGATGCTCCTGATACCCACGGATGCTGCCTTGTAGCTTCTGAACCTGCTCGGTGTTCCCCTCTTTCT
>NZ_MKEQ01000004.1:0-9435 GCF_001875655.1 Enterobacter hormaechei ATCC 49162 | reverse complement strand
TTGCTGGCGGCCAATCACGGCATCCATCTGATCGCGGACTTTCTTCAGCCCCTCGGCAGCCTGGCTCGCTGTGACACCCCAATTACTGAGACGCTTCGTCGTGGTGTTAAGGCGCGTATTCATGCCACTCACGGAGGAAGAGGCTTCTTTTACCTCCGTACCGAAGCGGCTGGCGCTCTTGCCAGCGAACGTTGCCCAATCGGAAAACTCGTTGAGTTCAGACTGAACCTTGCGCAGCGATGTGGTGAGTTTATTAACGGATGAGGTGGTTGTGTCGACGCGCTCAATCAGGGTTTTGAGACCTGAGTTGAGGCTGGTAATGTTGCCTCGCGTCTTGCGCGAAACATCAGACACAAGCTCGAAGCCGGCAGCTACATCCTGTAGTTTGTCTGCCGTGGCATCGAGCTTGGACTCCAGAACGCCGATGATGCGGGAGACCGAACCCAACGAGCGTTCCAGATTGTTAATTTTCTGAGCGGGCTTTGTGGCCTGCTCCCCGAATCTGGTAAGTAGCTTACCCGCCCGGTCGATTGACGCTGTAAACTGCTTGTCTTCCAGCGACAGGATAAACTCTACGTTTTGTGACATTCCCTTGTCATCCTCTGCCAAAAATTTGCATCAGTTGCTCTTTGGCGTCAGGGTCTGCCTTATCCTTGCGTGGATCGTAGACTTTATCGGTTACGACTGGTCTTCCAATCCTGAGTTGCAAACCCTCCATGAACGCCTTCACGCCCTCGCCATCTGCCTGGGCAGCGCGAGCGACTTGCAGGTTGCGGACATCCTCTTCCGCGCGCAGACGGTCGATGTTGCGACTGAGCATCCAGAACATCGTTAGAGGGACGCCCAGCAGCTCTAATGGCGACACGGCGTAGTGAGCAACTACACGGCTGAAATAGAATCCGAGATCTATCGATACGGTCTTTACCCCGGATTCATCGCGGGAAATTACTTTGCCCCTTCACCAGCCGCTTTTTCGTTCTCTTCATCAATCACTTCCATAGCGAAGGTGAAGATCTGCTGGAGCTGCGGAACAGTCAGTTTTTCCAGTACAGCGTCCGGCACGGATGGGATGACCTTGCGAACCAGGTCGGCGTAAGCAGTTACCTGCTCAACAGGCGACATGTTCTGAAGGTCTTTGCCTTCCATCTGCTTGATGGAGACGAACAGGCCAACAGTCATTTCAACGATGGGGTATTCCTGACCGCCGAACTTGATGCTTTTCTTCGGAGGCAGAATGGAGTCGAGATCGAGTAATTTGGTCATTGGTTAAAGTCCTTTTAAAAGAGAGGCTCTTCCTGAGCCTCTGCTTAGTTACGTCGCGATTATTCGGCAGAATTAACCGTTACTGCTTTGGTCGCTTTCTTGCCGCCGCTATTGCTGGTAAAGGAGATATTTGCCGAACCTTCAGCTACTCCGCGAACCAGACCAGTCTGGTCAACGGTTGCTTTCTCCTGATTGTCGGATTCCCACACACCGGTTTTATCGCCGGCATCTGCAGGGGTGATCTGGGCAGTCAGCTGCACGGTCTCACCGGCTTTAACTTCCGGAGATTCCGGAGAGATAGAGACGGTTTTAACCGGCTTTGGGCCGCTCATTTTCCCCAGCACGCCGTCGTCATCCGGGTAAGCGGTGAACTGAACGGAGAACACACGAACATCATCAGACTGGTAGGTCATGGTGAAGTTACCTGCGGTCGCAGCTTTCGGGATGGTCAGAACGTAGTCGGTGGTATCCTGCGGGGTCAGAACCAGCTCTTTGGCTACGTCGATCAGGTTGACGCCCTGTGCGGAGGTGATGGTCACAGCGTTATCTTCTTCGCTCAGGGTAGATCCCGGCATCAGATCGACCATATTCTGCAACACAGACTCGGCCAGCGGCGCAGTGATAGTGATGTTACGACCCTGCACCAGCTCGGAGATGGTGGTCTGCCCCAGCTGGTCTACGGTGACTTTCAGAGTTTCGGTCGCAACTTCAACCTGAACACCGCCTTTGGTGTAACCCAGATCAACGCCACCAAACGACACTTTGCAGGCGCCAAGTTTGATGTTTTTTACATGGGTATTGGACATTGTTGGAAAACTCCTTTTTCCGTTAAATCAGCACCTTCATGGTGCCAATGGTAAGTATATACTTACTTATTTTATTAATTCAACAAATAGCCCGCAAATTCAATCGGGATACCCGCTTCAATCAACGAACCTTCGTTTTTGGGATAAGTAATCGGCATCGACATTGGCCGAACCAACCGGAAGTAAACGCCCTCCGACACGGTTTCTTCGACCGGGAACATGTCCATGATCTTATTGGCTTTCGCCACCGCCTTTGTGATCGTCGCATTACGCACGATGACGGTGAAAGAGTCGTGATAGAAGCCTTTTAACTCATGGTCAATGGTGATCCCCGTATTGGGAGTAACCAACAGAACACCGGACTTCACATTGGCTGGCATGTAGTGACAGAAAATGTCAGTGCCGACTGTACCGATCTTCGCCTTCTGCATCAGGCTCGCAAATGCTTCAATAAACACATCAACCTCTCGTAAAACCTGCTTTCCTTGCCGCTTCTGCTATCGTCTGAGTGAACTGCTTCTCACTGATCTGCACGGCTCTCTCAAGGAACAAAGGCCCAACTCGTGGCTTCACACCAGCGACTGGCGGGTTGGTGACGCTCTTCATGCGGGAGAGATAGCCTAGACGATACTTGCCCAACTCCATGTACTCCGCATAATCGCCAACCTCAACGCCCTGATGCCCTTCGCGTGGTTTGGCTCCAGATACCGATAACTCAATACGCAGCCCGGTATAGCCTTCTTTGACCACTCTCGCGAAGATCGCGCTTTCGAGTGAGCCGGTCTCCAGCGGGGCCATTGCCCGCGCCAGACGCTCAACCAGACGCGCCAGCTTCTCCATGTCACGGATGAGATAACGCTTAAAGGCTTTCTGGCTGTTATTGAGCCTGTCGCCAGCACGCTTAAACTGATGTGCGTCGTACTTCAGACCCATATGTTTGCCCCTACTTCCAGATGCCCAGGGCGCCCACGCAGTCCCCAGCGACGATGCACGCTGGATACCTTCAGCTTTTGCCCCTCCAGAATGAGAACGTCATCAAGCTGCACTGCGGCCTCAAGTGGGATCACCAGAACAGCATCGAACAATTCCAGATTCGCTTTACCGCGACTGCCGGAGCTGTCCGCACGTACCGATGACTTCTCGTTACTTTGCTCAAACTTAACGACGCCGACGTTCGTCTTCCTGACGAACTGCAATTGCGCTTCACCGTAGACGTTCTTCGAACCCAGACGGTAAATCGCTATCTCTGCTTGCCATGAAATGTTCATGCACTCTCCCTGTGGTTGGCAGCCGCACTCATTACCAGGCGAAGGCGCGATTGCTCGTCTTGAGCCTTTCGACCAGAAGTAAATAATGCGACTGGCGTTACGCACGGCGAACAATCATGCGGTTATTGATGTAACTGACCAGCAGTCGCCAGGTACTGCGAGCCACATGCACATTTGCCGCTTTGCCGGTGCGGTACATATTGGTCGTTTCACCAATGGACTCAGACAGAATGCCGTCCTCGCGGGCTGCCGCTACGTCATTACCGTTAGCGATTTCGCAGGCTTCATTAACCACGGCCAGCATTAATGCCTGTTTGAAGTAGTCCGGGAACTCGTCGAATTTCTCCGGCGTCATCTGCTCCCAATCGATCAGATCGTGACGATATGCCCGTCAGCACCCCACGGAATGTCATAGACGTTCAGCATGTTTTGCGGGCGGTCGTAACGGTCGAAGTCGATACGCAGGACTTTGCGGATTGAGAACGGCAGCGTTTTGACGCGTCTGGTGGCCTCAATGAGACGTTTGCGCATCAGCCCTTCGCCATCAGCTAACAGGGTGTCGCCGTTCAGCATATCGATAGCTTGCATCTGGGCGTCTGCGACCGTTGCGAATGACTGGCCTGGAATTGACAGCTCGAAGCTATTCAGCAGAACGTACATCTTGCGCTCTTCATGCGTCAGCCCGGATGCCACCGCTTTGACAATGACGTGTCGCAGATCGCGCTCTTTATCTGAAAGCAGGTTGTGTTCGGCCGACACGACAACCGGAATGGACATCTGCCCCTCAGTAATATCGAGAGGTTCGTTATCGACGATGATCGCACCTGCGCCATCTCTGACGGTATACGTGGCCGACTCAATATCCAGAACGTTAAATGCAAACGACAGGGAAACTGCTTCCCCGCTACGGTACGTGTCGATCTGCGCCATTACTCACCGCCCTGTGCTTTCAGGATGCCTTCGATCATTTCAACGATACCTTTGGCTTTCACGCCAATCTGGTTGCCGATCTGACGCAGACCCGCAATACCTTCACAGTCCGCAATCGACTCCAGCTCTTCACGAGTAAAGCGCTGTACCGGTTTGGCTTCCACTTCAGCCGTACCACGTTTGATTGGCACAATATCCGGGGCCGCCGTCTCGACAATGTCGTCCGCAGTCAAATCATTGCGGCTGCTGTACGCGGCAGAAGGAGATACATTTTTGCCTTCAACGGTAGTGGCACGCATGGAGGCACAAATCCGCTGCTGATCGATGAATGGCAGTTCGGCAACCGAGATGCCGTCGACAAACTGGATACCGCAGAGAATGCCCGTGTACCCCAAAAATTGAGGCTCCAATAAACGAATTTTTGCTGGTTTCATTCTTCTTCTCACTTAATGGGCGGCATCGCCGCCCATGTGTTGGTTACGCAGCCGGTGCTGCGGTCACTTCAACGGTCGCAGTGGCTTTGTGGCTACCGTCTTCCGTGGTGACTTCGATAGTGGCAGTACCTGCAGCCACACCGGTCACAAGTCCAGTTGCGCTATCAACCGTCGCGAACTCGGCATTTTTTGACGCCCAGGTTACGCGCTTATTGGTTGCGCCAGCCGGTTCGATGTTCGCGGTCAGCTGTACCGTTTTGTTGGCTTCAACGCTGGTGGTGCTCGGATCGACAGAGACGCCAGTAACAGCAACGACAGGCTCAGTGACTTCAACCGTAGCAGTAGCTTTATGGCTGCCATCCTGCGAAACCACTTCAATGGTTGCCGTACCAACGGCTACGCCAGCTACGTTACCGTTCTGGTCAACGGTCGCTTTGTCGTTATTTTTGGAAGTCCAGGTGACTCTTTTATTTGTTGCGTTTGACGGTTGTACATCAACGCGCAACTTGACCGATTTCCCCTTCTCAACAGAGGTAGAGTCTGGCGTTACCGTAACGGACTCCACGCTGACAGGCTTAACGGTCACTTCGACTGACGCAGAAAGCTGAGTCTGCTTATCGGTGGCGGTGATCTTCACTTTTCCCGGAGTCACGCCAGTAACCAGACCCGTACCGCTGACTGTGGCGACCTGGTCATTGGCCGACGTCCAGGTGAATGAATCTGCGCTTTTGCTCATGGTGATACCTGCACTAAGTTGAACGGTTTTACCCACCAATACGGACGGCGCAGCCGGTGTAATGGTGACAGACTGAGTGAACGGAATTGCCCGGAAGCAAGCCGCAAGATGGTTCTGCTGGCGCTCGCTCAGAGGCTCGTTGGAGATGGAATTGGTGAATCCGGCACGGCACATATGCCCCGTGAAATCCGCAAACGCCTCTTCCGTGATCTTCATCTTTTGTTCTGGCATTTCTCGCTCCTACAAAAAGGGTGGGCGTATAGCCCACCCTTAAATGGTAGATAATTACTTACCTACTATACTGATCAAATTTTTACGTTGGTCAGCGCGGCGATAGCCTTGTCGTGCTTGTTCGCCAGAGAGCAGTACCACTTAACGCGGGTACGGGTTGCGTCTTTGTTCTGAACAGTACCGATGTTCTCAACAACGATACCGGCGTTTTCACCGCCATACAGACCAGTCACACCGTTCTCTTCGGACAGGTGCAGGCAGTAGATGCTTGCTTTGCCAGAATCAGTCGGGATGAAGTCGTTCACAATGAACGGTACACCGTTGTGGCACAGCATCGGACGACCGAAGTTTTCCATCATGATTTCGGACGGGCCGAGGCTAACGGTACGCAGCAGAGCGCGATAAGCACGCAGGTGCTCGGAACGCATCATAATGCAGTCTGCGCCCAGATCTTTCACCGCGTCGACCAGCTCGTCGAACATGGAGAAGGTCATGGAAGCGCCTTCGATGTCGATCTTCTGATCGTCGTGCATCAGCTTCGGAATACCGTCGAACGCTTTGTTGTTGGTGCTGGAGTCGCCCAGAATCAGGTTGCGGCGGAATGCGCGAGCCAGACCTTTCACCTTCTGACGAACCTGGATTGCCAGCTGGTTGTTGGTGTCGGACATAGTGGTCGCCAGGAATTTGTCGACGTCTACGTCGCCTGCCAGGATACGCAGCTTCGCAACGTGTTCGGTGAAGGTTGCAGCGCCTTCGGTGATGGTGTCGTTCACATCGATGAAGGTTGCTTCGCTCAGGGTAGCTTCGCGGTTGTAGAGGTATGCCTTAGAATTAATCTTCATGAAAGGCAGAACAGCGAACAGGTCATCGCGATCGATGATGGTCTCGATCACACCCTGCTCAAGTTCGTTGTTAGACAGCTTTTCAGCTTCATCACGCAGTAATGGCATCTTTCATTTCCCTATGATTTAAGATGTTACTTGAGTCCGATTTTCCCCAGGCCGGAGGTCAACTTATCCATAGTCGACTTGCTCTTCGGCTGGTTTACTTTGTGGGTCGGTTTGCTATTGGAACCAGCACCCTGCTTGGCTTCGCTGCGCAACAGTGCGTCAGCTTCCGGATCTGCACGCAGAATGCGCTCAATCGCGGATTCGAACGGTAACGGTTTGCCTTCACCGTCAACCAGAACTGCACGTTCTTTCTGACCGGCTGGCTTATCAAAGCCCACAACACTACCGTCTTCACCCACTTCGAAATGAGAGCCGTAGATAACGCGAGCCTTAGCCGGAGTCATCAGAACTTTGTCACGCAGGAAGGCAGAGCCGCTGAAGGAAGCGCCAACAGTCATTTCGACCAGTTGAGCCTTCAGTGCGGCGTTCTCGCTCTCCAGAGTGGAGTAGCGTTCGTCGCGCTGTGCCAGTTCAGCCTGGTGCGCTTCGATCATCTGCTTTTTCACAGCATCGAACTCACCACGGCGTTCCAGTTCAGCCTGCTCCGCCTCCCGACGTGCGGTTTCTGCGGCTTGTTCAGCTTCGAGAAGCTGGCGAGCACGTGCCGGGTCAATATCACCGTACTGAGCCAGCTGATCGGCCAATGTGCGCTCTTTCTCCTTGCGCTTCATGTTCTCTTTCAGCAGGTCAGCACCGGCTTTCTTGGACTTACGCAGTTCTGCCAGCAACTCTTCCTGAGTCATACCGGCATACTCGTCGTCGTCACCCTTCGGTTGCTCTTTTTGCTCGCCCTGTTTGCCTGGGTCTTGATTGCCCTGCTCATTGTCTCCAGCAGGAGCACCGCCACCAGCGCCTCCGCGCTCATGCGCTTCAGCTACATCCATCAGGCCACGACGGGCCATAAGCATTTGCCACAGATTCATAGAAATTCCTTTTCGTTACTTATCACTCGGTCTCTTGAGTAGATGAGTCCCCATTCCTCGGGGTTGATCTTGCCCGCTTTCTTGGGCTGCATCTTGATCATAAGTAAGTACTGACTTATTTTCAAGGGTGTTAAGATCATTTTTTGGAGGAAATTTCAAGAGATCTTTTTGAAATTCCTTTTGCATCGCCTCGGAAATGTTCGGGAAGACCTTCTCGATGAGCATTTCCATCTGATGACGACGAACAGAATCAGGCGCCTGAAGCAGCGACAGTTTCTCGGCAACGGCAAACTCGTCAGTCAGACCGCGAATGTCGAAACTTTCCGGGTATGCGATCAGAGAGTGGTCTTCATCCAGTTCGACACCCATCCATTTCGCTGCCAGCTGCATCATCTGGCGCTCTGCCCTTTCGAGGCGCTCTGCTTTTGTCACCAGCAGACTGTTAACGCGCTGGAAGTCGTACATCTTCGCTGCGCCCGAAGAGTTATCGATGCCCTGCGCGTTATCCTGCTTGGTTCGCTCACCTGCCACACCAACGGAATGGTAGATCTCGTTAATCACCGTCTTAATCGTGGTGATGATCATCTGAGCCTGTTTCGGGTCTGGAGACAGGTAGAATGGCTGATTACCGCTCTCAGAGTCGAAGGTGAAGACGCGTTTTGTCCCCATTTCGAGCACTTTGGTGTGGTTTTCATCGCCCGGCAGCAGTGACTGAACCGGGATCGCCAGCTGGCTGAATGTCTGATCCTGAATAATCGCGTCAAGGTTCGACAGGTAGTTGGCCACGGCGCGGTCAAGATAGGCGATATCGTCAATCAACGACGGGCTGAAATACGGAGACTCGCTTTCGCCAATGCAGTCCACCGGAAACACCGGCACCACGCCCAGATTGTGCTGGCCGCTATCCTCCAGAACGACTTTGGCCTGACGACGACCGCTATTTCCGGAACCTTTCTTCACTTCTTCACGGAACAGATACCACTCGTTTTGCGTCCACAGACGGTAACGCTGGTATTCCTGCCCGGTTGACGTGAACGGATCTTCGTCGTCGCGCGCGATTTCAACAATCAGCGCCCACAACATATTGCCGTCTTCGTCCCAGGCAACATCAAGCAGCTGCTGCGGCGAAATCCAGTAAGCGTAGGCACGCGCATCATTTTTCTTCTCGTCTGCAACAGACTCAACATCGACGTTCATGGTGCTGTCCACGACAACCCAGATACGGCCATAAATGGATGATTGCAGATCGATAGCCGCCATAAACGCATCGATGGAGGTGTTCTGGCGCGTGGCTCGCTTCCAGAAATTGCGGATCTGCTCCGGCGCTTCATCAGTGTTGCGGTGAATGACCTCTTTGAAGAGGTATTTGTTGATGAGGTTTACCACTTCACGAGTGTGGTTGAAGCGATAAGCGCGTTCCAGGCGCTCTTTGAACTCCTGATCGCCCTCTTTGAAGTAACGGAAGATATTGTCGTTGAACCAGGCACGCCCGCCAGCGTAGGTGCTGGCGAGGAAGTCCCAATGTTCTTTTTTCTTCTCATATTCAGGGTGGCGTCGTGCCACAAGGTCTTTGATTTGCTTGTCAGTCAATTCCATTTGCTTTTCCTTTCCTTTTAGGTAAGTGCTTACCTATCTAGATCCACCAAGAATAACACGATTTTTCACCGGATACCTACGATGAACCGGATAACCCAACGCATCCGCACTGTGTTCGATGCCGCCAGTCTTATCCATATCGCGTGAGCCTGGCTTGTAGATCACCTTCTCCAGCGAGTCGATGAGGTGTTTGCACTTCGGATCGATGTACAACGGGTTTCGCCCGAGGCACTCATCAACATGCGATTCACTGCGTTAACACGGTCTGCGATCGGCGGGTGCTTCTTCGGATAATCGA
>NZ_MKEQ01000003.1 GCF_001875655.1 Enterobacter hormaechei ATCC 49162 | reverse complement strand
ACTGCTCTTTAACAATTTATCAGACAATCTGTGTGGGCACTCAAAGTGACATGGATTCTTAAATGTCCTCGGACACTAAAATGAATACCAAGTCTCAACGAGTGAACACGTAATTCATTACGAAGTTTAATTCATTGAGCATCAAACTTTAAATTGAAGAGTTTGATCATGGCTCAGATTGAACGCTGGCGGCAGGCCTAACACATGCAAGTCGAACGGTAACAGGAAGCAGCTTGCTGCTTTGCTGACGAGTGGCGGACGGGTGAGTAATGTCTGGGAAAACTGCCTGATGGAGGGGGATAACTACTGGAAACGGTAGCTAATACCGCATAACGTCGCAAGACCAAAGAGGGGGACCTTCGGGGCCTCTTGCCATCGGATGTGCCCAGATGGGATAGCTAGTAGGTGGGGTAACGGCTCACCTAGGCGACGATCCCTAGCTGGTCTGAGAGGATGACCAGCCACGAACTGAGACACGGTCCAGACTCCTACGGGAGGCAGCAGTGGGGAATATTGCACAATGGGCGCAAGCCTGATGCAGCCATGCCGCGTGTATGAAGAAGGCCTTCGGGTTGTAAAGTACTTTCAGCGGGGAGGAAGGCGATAAGGTTAATAACCTTGTCGATTGACGTTACCCGCAGAAGAAGCACCGGCTAACTCCGTGCCAGCAGCCGCGGTAATACGGAGGGTGCAAGCGTTAATCGGAATTACTGGGCGTAAAGCGCACGCAGGCGGTCTGTCAAGTCGGATGTGAAATCCCCGGGCTCAACCTGGGAACTGCATTCGAAACTGGCAGGCTAGAGTCTTGTAGAGGGGGGTAGAATTCCAGGTGTAGCGGTGAAATGCGTAGAGATCTGGAGGAATACCGGTGGCGAAGGCGGCCCCCTGGACAAAAGACTGACGCTCAGGTGCGAAAGCGTGGGGAGCAAAACAGGATTAGATACCCTGGTAGTCCACGCCGTAAACGATGTCGACTTGGAGGTTGTGCCCTTGAGGCGTGGCTTCCGGAGCTAACGCGTTAAGTCGACCGCCTGGGGAGTACGGCCGCAAGGTTAAAACTCAAATGAATTGACGGGGGCCCGCACAAGCGGTGGAGCATGTGGTTTAATTCGATGCAACGCGAAGAACCTTACCTACTCTTGACATCCAGAGAACTTAGCAGAGATGGCTTGGTGCCTTCGGGAACTCTGAGACAGGTGCTGCATGGCTGTCGTCAGCTCGTGTTGTGAAATGTTGGGTTAAGTCCCGCAACGAGCGCAACCCTTATCCTTTGTTGCCAGCGATTCGGTCGGGAACTCAAAGGAGACTGCCAGTGATAAACTGGAGGAAGGTGGGGATGACGTCAAGTCATCCATGGCCCTTACGAGTAGGGCTACACACGTGCTACAATGGCGCATACAAAGAGAAGCGACCTCGCGAGAGCAAGCGGACCTCATAAAGTGCGTCGTAGTCCGGATTGGAGTCTGCAACTCGACTCCATGAAGTCGGAATCGCTAGTAATCGTGGATCAGAATGCCACGGTGAATACGTTCCCGGGCCTTGTACACACCGCCCGTCACACCATGGGAGTGGGTTGCAAAAGAAGTAGGTAGCTTAACCTTCGGGAGGGCGCTTACCACTTTGTGATTCATGACTGGGGTGAAGTCGTAACAAGGTAACCGTAGGGGAACCTGCGGTTGGATCACCTCCTTACCTTAAAGAACCTGCCTTTGCAGTGCTCACACAGATTGTCTGATGAAAAACAGCAGTAAAAAACCTCTACAGGCTTGTAGCTCAGGTGGTTAGAGCGCACCCCTGATAAGGGTGAGGTCGGTGGTTCAAGTCCACTCAGGCCTACCAAATTCTCCCTGAATACTGCGTTGCGAAATAACTCACATACTGAGTATGCTTCGTTATTCCACGCCTTGTCTCAGGAAGAATTACCGGTACAGAGGTGACTACGATGGGGCCTATAGCTCAGCTGGGAGAGCGCCTGCCTTGCACGCAGGAGGTCTGCGGTTCGATCCCGCCATAGCTCCACCATCTTTTACTGCGAACACAAGAAAACTTCAGAGTGAACCTGAAAAGGTGCACTGCGAAGTTTTGCTCTTTAAAAATCTGGATCAAGCTGAAAATTGAAACGACACACAGCTCATGTGTGTTCGAGTCTCTCAAATTTTCGCAATCAGAAGTGAAACATCTTCGGGTTGTGAGGTTAAGCGACTAAGCGTACACGGTGGATGCCCTGGCAGTCAGAGGCGATGAAGGACGTGCTAATCTGCGAAAAGCGCCGGCGAGGTGATATGAACCTTTGACCCGGCGATGTCCGAATGGGGAAACCCAGTGTGATTCGTCACACTATCGTTAACTGAATACATAGGTTAACGAGGCGAACCGGGGGAACTGAAACATCTAAGTACCCCGAGGAAAAGAAATCAACCGAGATTCCCCCAGTAGCGGCGAGCGAACGGGGAGCAGCCCGGAGTCTGAATCAGCGTGTGTGTTAGTGGAACGGTCTGGAAAGTCCGACGGTACAGGGTGATAGTCCCGTACACGAAAATGCACATGCTGTGAACTCGAAGAGTAGGGCGGGACACGTGGTATCCTGTCTGAATATGGGGGGACCATCCTCCAAGGCTAAATACTCCTGACTGACCGATAGTGAACCAGTACCGTGAGGGAAAGGCGAAAAGAACCCCGGCGAGGGGAGTGAAAAGAACCTGAAACCGTGTACGTACAAGCAGTGGGAGCCTCTTTATGGGGTGACTGCGTACCTTTTGTATAATGGGTCAGCGACTTATATTCTGTAGCAAGGTTAACCGTATAGGGGAGCCGAAGGGAAACCGAGTCTTAACTGGGCGTTAAGTTGCAGGGTATAGACCCGAAACCCGGTGATCTAGCCATGGGCAGGTTGAAGGTTGGGTAACACTAACTGGAGGACCGAACCGACTAATGTTGAAAAATTAGCGGATGACCTGTGGCTGGGGGTGAAAGGCCAATCAAACCGGGAGATAGCTGGTTCTCCCCGAAAGCTATTTAGGTAGCGCCTCGTGAACTCATCTTCGGGGGTAGAGCACTGTTTCGGCTAGGGGGCCATCCCGGCTTACCAACCCGATGCAAACTACGAATACCGAAGAATGTTATCACGGGAGACACACGGCGGGTGCTAACGTCCGTCGTGAAGAGGGAAACAACCCAGACCGCCAGCTAAGGTCCCAAAGTCATGGTTAAGTGGGAAACGATGTGGGAAGGCACAGACAGCCAGGATGTTGGCTTAGAAGCAGCCATCATTTAAAGAAAGCGTAATAGCTCACTGGTCGAGTCGGCCTGCGCGGAAGATGTAACGGGGCTAAACCATGCACCGAAGCTGCGGCAGCGACGCTTATGCGTTGTTGGGTAGGGGAGCGTTCTGTAAGCCGTTGAAGGTGGCCTGTGAGGGTTGCTGGAGGTATCAGAAGTGCGAATGCTGACATAAGTAACGATAAAGCGGGTGAAAAGCCCGCTCGCCGGAAGACCAAGGGTTCCTGTCCAACGTTAATCGGGGCAGGGTGAGTCGACCCCTAAGGCGAGGCCGAAAGGCGTAGTCGATGGGAAACAGGTTAATATTCCTGTACTTGGTGTTACTGCGAAGGGGGGACGGAGAAGGCTATGTCAGCCGGGCGACGGTTGTCCCGGTTTAAGCATGTAGGCGGAGGTTCCAGGTAAATCCGGTACCTTGTTAACGCTGAGGTGTGATGACGAGGCACTACGGTGCTGAAGTGATAAATGCCCTGCTTCCAGGAAAAGCCTCTAAGCATCAGGTAACACGAAATCGTACCCCAAACCGACACAGGTGGTCAGGTAGAGAATACCAAGGCGCTTGAGAGAACTCGGGTGAAGGAACTAGGCAAAATGGTGCCGTAACTTCGGGAGAAGGCACGCTGATATGTAGGTGAAGCCCCTGCGGGCGGAGCTGAAATCAGTCGAAGATACCAGCTGGCTGCAACTGTTTATTAAAAACACAGCACTGTGCAAACACGAAAGTGGACGTATACGGTGTGACGCCTGCCCGGTGCCGGAAGGTTAATTGATGGGGTTAGCGGCAACGCGAAGCTCTTGATCGAAGCCCCGGTAAACGGCGGCCGTAACTATAACGGTCCTAAGGTAGCGAAATTCCTTGTCGGGTAAGTTCCGACCTGCACGAATGGCGTAATGATGGCCAGGCTGTCTCCACCCGAGACTCAGTGAAATTGAACTCGCTGTGAAGATGCAGTGTACCCGCGGCAAGACGGAAAGACCCCGTGAACCTTTACTATAGCTTGACACTGAACACTGGTCCTTGATGTGTAGGATAGGTGGGAGGCTTTGAAGCGTGGACGCCAGTCTGCGTGGAGCCGCCCTTGAAATACCACCCTTTAATGGCTGGTGTTCTAACGTAGACCCGTAATCCGGGTTGCGGACAGTGTCTGGTGGGTAGTTTGACTGGGGCGGTCTCCTCCCAAAGAGTAACGGAGGAGCACGAAGGTTGGCTAATCCTGGTCGGACATCAGGAGGTTAGTGCAATGGCATAAGCCAGCTTGACTGCGAGCGTGACGGCGCGAGCAGGTGCGAAAGCAGGTCATAGTGATCCGGTGGTTCTGAATGGAAGGGCCATCGCTCAACGGATAAAAGGTACTCCGGGGATAACAGGCTGATACCGCCCAAGAGTTCATATCGACGGCGGTGTTTGGCACCTCGATGTCGGCTCATCACATCCTGGGGCTGAAGTAGGTCCCAAGGGTATGGCTGTTCGCCATTTAAAGTGGTACGCGAGCTGGGTTTAGAACGTCGTGAGACAGTTCGGTCCCTATCTGCCGTGGGCGCTGGAGAATTGAGGGGGGCTGCTCCTAGTACGAGAGGACCGGAGTGGACGCATCACTGGTGTTCGGGTTGTCATGCCAATGGCACTGCCCGGTAGCTAAATGCGGAAGAGATAAGTGCTGAAAGCATCTAAGCACGAAACTTGCCCCGAGATGAGTTCTCCCTGAGACTTTAAGTCTCCTGAAGGAACGTTAAAGACGATGACGTTGATAGGTCGGGTGTGTAAGCGCAGCGATGCGTTGAGCTAACCGATACTAATGAACCGTGAGGCTTAACCTTACAACGCCGAAGATGTTTTGGCGAAGAGACAGACAATCACATTTCAGCCTGATACAGATTAACAGAATTTGCCTGGCGGCTTTAGCGCGGTGGTCCCACCTGACCCCATGCCGAACTCAGAAGTGAAACGCCGTAGCGCCGATGGTAGTGTGGGGTCTCCCCATGTGAGAGTAGGGAACTGCCAGGCATCAAACAAGTGAAGAGGCCATCCGGAAGGATGGCCTTTTTGCGTTTTTGTACCCTATTCCTTTCCATAAACAAATCACCTATCCCCCTATATATACGGTAAACTATCCCGGTTTTTGCATCAGGATAGCGTCTATGAATCACTCCCTTAAGCCCTGGAATACCTTTGGTATTCAACGGAATGCTAATCAAATTGTACGTGCCGACAGTGCTCAGCAGTTGCTGAATGCATGGCAAAACGCAACAGAAAACGGTGAACCCGTACTTATTCTGGGCGAAGGAAGTAATGTCCTGTTTCTCGATGATTTTGCGGGGACGGTCATCGTCAATCGCATCATGGGGATTGAGCGTAAAGAGAGCGCTGACAGCTGGCATTTACACGTGGGTGCTGGCGAGAACTGGCACCATCTGGTGCAATATACCCTTGAAAAAGGGATGCCCGGCCTGGAAAACCTGGCCCTGATCCCGGGCTGTGCAGGATCATCTCCTATTCAAAACATCGGTGCCTATGGCATTGAACTGAAACATGTTTGCGAATACGTCGATTGCATTGAACTGTCGACCGGAACGGCGAAGCGCCTGACCGCAGAGCAGTGCCGCTTTGGCTATCGCGACAGCATTTTCAAGCATGACTATCAGGATCGCTTCGTCATTGTGGCGGTCGGTCTGCGTCTGGCGAAAGCCTGGAAACCCGTTCTGACTTACGGCGATCTGACCCGTCTCGATCCGGCCACTGTCACACCGCGTGAGGTTTTTGATTCCGTTTGCCATATGCGAATGACCAAGCTCCCGGACCCGAAAGTCAACGGAAATGCGGGCAGTTTCTTTAAAAACCCAGTGATCAGTAGCGAAAATGCGAAAACGCTTCTCACCGGCTGGCCAACGGCCCCGCATTATCCTCAGGCGGATGGCAGCGTGAAGCTGGCCGCAGGCTGGCTTATCGATCAGTGTGAATTAAAAGGTACGACTATTGGCGGCGCTGCCGTTCATCGTCAGCAGGCACTGGTACTGATCAATCAGTCCAACGCGACAAGTGAGGATGTCGTCAACCTGGCGCACCATGTTCGCCAGTGCGTGGGCGAAAAATTTAACGTCTGGCTGGAGCCTGAAGTTCGCTTTATTGGCCGAACGGGCGAAGTGAATGCCGTGGAGACCATTGCGTGAAGGACAATACTATTCCGTTAACGCTCATCGGTATCCTTGCCGATGGCGAGTTTCATTCTGGCGAGCAGCTGGGCGAACAGCTGGGCATGAGCCGCGCGGCTATTAATAAGCATATTCAGACGCTCCGCGACTGGGGCGTGGATGTGTTTACGGTGCCGGGAAAAGGCTACAGCCTGCCGGAACCGATCCAGTTACTGAATGAAGAGACCATCCGCAGCCAGATTGGGCACGGTAACGTCGCGGTATTGCCGGTCATTGATTCGACGAACCAGTATCTGCTGGATCGCCTGAGCGAGCTGAAATCCGGTGATGCCTGCGTTGCCGAGTACCAACAGGCAGGACGTGGCCGCCGGGGACGTAAGTGGTTTTCACCCTTTGGCGCCAACCTCTACCTTTCCATGTACTGGCGGCTTGAACAGGGGCCAGCTGCGGCCATTGGGCTGAGCCTGGTCATCGGCATTGTGATGGCAGAGGTGCTGCACGATCTGGGTGCCGATCAGGTGCGGGTAAAATGGCCTAACGATCTGTATCTTAACGATCGAAAGCTGGCGGGGATCCTGGTCGAACTGACGGGCAAAACAGGCGATGCCGCACAGATCGTCATTGGGGCGGGGCTGAACATGGTGATGCGAAACGTGCAGAACGATGTTGTGAACCAGGCGTGGACCAACCTACAGGAAGCGGGGATCACCATTGATCGCAATACGCTTGCCGTCCGCATGATCAATGAGTTGCGTAGTTCGCTGACGCTCTTTGAGCAAGAGGGATTAGCACCATTCCTCTCCCGCTGGGAAAAACTGGATAACTTTATTAACCGACCGGTGAAGCTGCTGATTGGGGATAAAGAGATTTACGGCACATCACGCGGCATTGACGCGCAGGGCGCGTTGCTACTTGAACAGGATGGCGTGATTAAGCCCTGGGTGGGCGGTGAAATTTCGTTACGAAGTGCGGAGTAACCCTCTCCCCCGCAGGGGAGAGGGTGTAGCAGGTCATCACTGCGGATAAGGCACCCAATCCCCGGCATTCAGTCGGACATAAGGCTTATTCTGATACTGGATCACCACCGCGTTGGCGTTTTCCGACACCTCCGCCGTCTGTGGCAGTCCGCTGGTGAGCTGATCCCAGTTCACGCTATCCTCCACGAACAGCTTACCGTCTACTGCACGAGCGACCAGTTCCGAGATAGCCAGATAGCTGCTTGGCTGGGTGATCTCAACTGGCGCGCCCTGATGCGGCGCCTTCATGCCAAAGAACTTAATCCCGGCCGGAACGTTAGTGATAGACGGGCTTGGGATATCGCGCAGACCAGACACCTGCATCCTGTCGCCTTTCAGCGCTCCCCCATGTTCCGGTACTACCACCACCATCACTTTACGGCCTGATTTTTCCAGCTCGTTGAAGAACGCATTCAGCTCGTCAAAGAACTTCTGCGCACGGGCCTTATAGTCGGCCGTTTTGCTCACACCCGGATAATGGTTCCCGTCGTGGAGCGGCAGCGTGTTATAGAACGTCGCACTACGTGTCCCTTCCTCTTTGCCGACGGTATCTAACCAGCGCTGAAGCACGGCGGTATCGTCATACACCGGCGAGCCATCAAAGCCCAGCAACGTTACCGGTAGCCCTTTCTGGTCCATCAGCGGGGCCTGCATGCCACCTTGTTCACGCACTTCTTTCAGGAAATTACCGAACTGCCCGTTATGGCCCATCATCAGGTGTTGGGTAAAGCCCAGTTTTGCCAGGTTATCAAACAGATAACACTGGTTAGCCGCTGGCTGGTAGAGGTTCTTATGCGAAGGTTGTCCGCAGCTTGCGCGCAGCAGGCGGATAGCCGCCGGTCCGCTGTACGACGTGGCGGAGTTGAAGTCTTTAAACTGAATATCGAAATGCGACCACAGCGGGTGCGACATCAGACCAGCCGCGTCAACGTCAGCCCAGGACAGAGAACAGATGTTAATGACCAGCAGCTCAAACGGCTGAGCATCGGCAGGCAGCGTGTCCGGGAACTTCGTCTGGCGCTTATCTTCCGCAGCGTAAAAACTGGAGAGCCACGCGTTCAGGTTAGTGGATGTCGGCGGTGCAGTCTGCGCGGGAATATCGCCTACCACAGGCGTATCCCCCGCTGTCGCGACGGTCGCGGCGGCGGAACCGCCCGTGGTGGTTACGGTTGTCGTCGGCTGACCGGCTGGCCACAGCGAGAAGCTCGGGCCCGTCAGCGTCAGGACGTTTAGCCAGATCATAATCGCGACGACAAACACCGTCACCCGGATCCACTGAGACAGGAACAGCCAGGCGACCAGCAGGACAAATACCGCGCCAATCATCTGCCAGTTAATAAAGCGCTCAACCAGATCGAGCATATAGTCCGCACTGAAACCTGCGACCTGAGAGCCCTGGCTCATGATGCTTTCAGGGCCAGGCAGCCAGGTATCATGCCAGAACAGGGCGAAACCGATGGGAATAGCAACCCAGTGACGGATACGGTGCAACCTGCGGTTCGGGACAGGCATCAGCAGGAATGCCATAAACACCAGGTTAAGCAGAGGGTGAAAATTAAGATAGCCTGCCCACAGCAGACCAAACTTCACCAGAAAGTAGAAATTCCAGCCGGACAGGCCGCGCCAGTATTGCCAGAGTGGCGATGGCGCCGAAGAGGTATAGGTAGAATTAGTCATGTTTTCGGTTTGCCTTGACGTTCGGAGCGCGAGTCAGTGTTCCGGCGGGTTTAATATAGCGAGGTTTAACGAACAGTAATCTGACCGTATCGCGAATACGGCGCAGGGAATGGCGTGCATAGTAGCCAAGCGGCAAAAAAATCAGCGCACACAGAACAACCAGTTGGATGATATCGCTGATATTCATAATGGCGCGCTCTCCTTGTTCTCATCCAGTAAGCGTAGCGGCTCAGGTACCCGACGCCAGATGTGCCCGTCGTGTTTCGCGTTGAGAACCGGTTTGGCACCGCTTGTGACAGGCAGCGGTTTTGCCCACTGTTCAGGGGCCAGAGTTCGCATCTGGACAAGCTCAGCGCTGATCAAATTATCTTCAAACCAGACCATGCGGTTCGAGAAAATATCTCCGGTAGGAAGCGGGAAGATATGGTTAAGCGCAGTATCCAGATCGTTCACCCGGCAGAAGGAGAGGAACAGCACCAGGCGGTTATCGCCAATGGTCATAATGTCCCCGATACGGTTAGGGCGGCACAGAGTGAGCGCCTGCTCAACGCGAATACCCGGCACGGGGCGCAGGGCAACCATCACCCCTTTTCCGTCTGCCGGTAACAGCGTATTGCTCATCATGTTACCCACCGCATCGCAGAAGGTGTCCCACTTCTGGTAACCGCGCAGTTTCATCGGCTGCGTCATTGAAAGCAGGGTGCTGATATCTTCCGGAACATGTCGATTAAACTGCTGGCCCTGGATGCTTTCGATCAGCGTCAAACAGCGCGACAGCGGAGCATTCCAGGGAATGACCATATTCGCGCCGCAGCCCAGTAATAAGCGCTCATCGGTGGCGCGCAGGCTGGTATTATTTTCACGCACCACAATTTTTAACGCGCTGCCGCGCTGCCGACGTAATGTGTGAATGTGCCTTGCCAGCGTTTCGATTTGGTTATTCTGAATCAACGAGAAGATAATGGTCGCCGCCTGCGTGGTGCGCGCTTCATCAAATAAGGCTTCGTTGGTATCGAACAGTGACCAGTGCTCAGACAGCGCAGGCGCACCTTCCAGTACCGCAATATGGCTCAGAATGCGTTTTTCATCACTACGTGGCTGAACGACCGTCTCTTCCTGTTGAGCAAGATGCCACTCGTCCCCGACATGTTTGAGGGTAAGTTGTTGTCGGGAGCTGACCCCTTTTTCATTGCACCAGAAAGCCACGTCGTAAAGATGACTGTCAGTCTGGATGCGAATACTGGCCAGGCCATAGAGGGAACGGTATTCACTCATTAAAAGTGAAAAAAGCTTGTCATTATTACTGCCAGGGTTAACAACCAATAAAGTGCAATTTTGATTTTTTGCCCATCTGTTGATTCTTCCCAGCCATTTCAGCAGTTTTTCCGACGGGATATTTTGCAAGCCGTTATTAGAGCATTTTAGAATCAGTAAATAGTGTTCAGGAACAATAGAACACTGAATATCGCGGGGTAAAAAGTCCAGACCGTCTGCCTCCGCTGGCATGGAAAATAATCGTACTGTCTGGGGGCCACGGTCACTGTCGAGCCTGATGATTGACTTCGGCGCTTCGCCCATCGTAATCACGGCCACGCGGGAATCCTTACCCTGCGCCGCTATCGTCTGGTTTACCAGACTGATGGCATCTTCATTACGATCCGTATTAACCCACCAGACTCCTCCGACTGGCATGTGGCGCAATTCGTCCCATAATGACTGGATGCCAATAGAAAATATGGAGTCCACGGTGTCCCTCTTTTCGTCGAATTTCTATCTCTCTCAGTTTACTAGCGAAAGCGTAGAAATAAACCTAACATTGAAATTAAAGAACATCAGATTTAGCATGTAAATGAAATTTAGTGGGCAGGACGCCTCGCTGTATCTGAATCTTATGATTTTACTCAAAGGGATGAAAAAAGAATGCAAAATAACGAACCCGCAACCCCGGTCGACTCAAGTCTGGGCTACACATTCCAGAACGATTTTTTGGCACTCACGCAGGCTTTTTCTTTGCCTGAAATAGATTACACCGATATTTCCCAGCGGGAACAGTTGGCGGCGGCTATTAAACGTTGGCCGTTATTAGCTGAGTTTGCCCAACAACAATAAGGAAGCCATTGATGGCTGTACTAGGATTACAGGGCGTCCGTGGTGGAGTAGGTACAACTTCCGTTACCGCGGCGCTGGCGTGGTCATTGCAGGTATTAGGTGAATCGGTACTGGTCATTGATGCCTGTTCCGATAATTTGCTGCGCATGTCTTTCAATGTCGACTTTGCGCATGCAAACGGCTGGGGACGCGCGCTTCTGGACGATAAAGACTGGCGGGATGCGGGTTTGCGCTATACCTCCCAGCTCGATTTGCTTCCCTTTGGTCAATTGACCGAAACCGAGCGCGGGAATGAAGCCGCGTATCAGCGCCTGTTCTCTCGCTTCACCACCGCATTGCAGAGCCTGAAAGAGAGCGGGCACTATCAGTGGATCCTGCTGGACCTGCCGCACGGCGCCGCGTCGCTGACCCGCCAGCTGCTGGCCCAGTGCGACCATGTGCTCTCCATCGCGAACGTAGATGCGAACTGTCATATCCGTCTGCATCAGCAGGCCATGCCTGCCAATGCCCATATTCTGATCAACGATCTGCGCATTGGCAGCCAGATCCAGGACGATCTCTACCAGGTCTGGCTCCAGAGCCAGCGCCGCCTGTTGCCGATGGTGATCCATCGTGACGAAGCGATGGCGGAGTGCCTCGCGTCGAAACAACCCCTCGGGGAGTACCGTAGCGATTCACTGGCGGCGGAAGAGATCCTGACGCTGGCAAACTGGTGTCTGCTGCACTTTGCTAAAAGGCCGGAGTCTGCCGGGAGTTCAGTATGAGCCGCCTGACCCACTGGCTGCTCATTCCGCCGGTCAGTTCGCGCTTAAGTGAACGTTACCGCCATTACCGTCATCACGGCGCTTCGTCGCTGAGCGCTGCGCTGGGCTGTTTCTGGATGATTCTGGCGTGGATGTTCATCCCCCTCGAACATCCCCGCTGGCAAATTATTCGTGCGCGCCACGGTGAACTCTATCCGCATATCAACCCAGACAAGCCGCGTCCGCTGGATCCCGCGCGCTACGCTATTCAGTCCATCTGGCTACTGGCGACCTCAACGGGTGGAGAGAGAAAAACATCCCGCTGGCGCAGCTTCGATCGTGTGCAGAACTTACGTGAACACTATCACCAGTGGCTTGACCGGCTACCCGACCGGGTTGGCGACAGAACGGGTCATTTAGATAACCACAAAGAGCTCGGGCACCTTCACCCGGGCTTGCGGCGTTTTATTCTCGGCGTGGTTGTGGTGTTCTCGCTTATTCTGGCGCTGGTCTGTATTACTCAGCCTTTCAACCCGCTGGCGCAGTTCACCTTCCTGATCCTGCTGTGGGGCGTGGCGCTGCTGGTGCGGCGCATACCGGGGCGTTTTTCGGCCCTGATGCTGATTGTGCTGTCGCTGACCGTTTCCTGCCGCTACATCTGGTGGCGATATACCTCAACGCTGAACTGGGACGATCCGGTCAGCCTGGTGTGCGGGTTAGTCCTGCTGTTTGCCGAGACCTACGCCTGGATCGTGCTGGTGCTGGGTTACTTCCAGGTTATCTGGCCGCTGAATCGACAGCCGGTGCCGCTGCCAAAAGACACGACCCAGTGGCCAACGGTGGACCTCTTCGTGCCGACCTACAACGAAGACCTGTCGGTGGTGAAAAACACCATTTACGCCGCGCTGGGTATCGACTGGCCGAAGGATAAAATCAAAATCTGGATCCTCGATGACGGTGGCCGCGCCGAGTTCCGCCAGTTCGCGGACGAAGTGGGGGTCGAGTATATCGCCCGTACCACGCATGAACACGCGAAGGCCGGTAACATCAACAATGCGCTGAAATATGCCAAAGGGGAGTTCGTTTCTATATTCGACTGCGACCACGTGCCAACGCGCTCGTTCCTGCAAATGACCATGGGCTGGTTCCTGAAGGAGAAAGAGCTGGCGATGATGCAGACGCCGCACCACTTCTTCTCGCCGGACCCGTTTGAACGTAACCTCGGTCGTTTCCGTAAAACCCCGAACGAGGGCACGCTGTTCTATGGTCTGGTGCAGGACGGAAATGACATGTGGGACGCAACGTTCTTCTGCGGCTCCTGTGCGGTGATCCGCCGTAAACCGCTGGATGAAATTGGCGGGATCGCCGTCGAGACGGTCACGGAAGATGCGCACACCTCGCTGCGTCTGCACCGGCTTGGCTATACCTCCGCCTATATGCGTATTCCTCAGGCGGCGGGGCTGGCCACGGAATCCCTGTCGGCGCACATCGGGCAGCGTATTCGCTGGGCGCGCGGCATGGTGCAAATTTTCAGGCTCGATAACCCGCTAATGGGTAAAGGGCTGAAGCTGGCGCAGCGCCTGTGCTACGTCAACGCCATGTTCCACTTCTTATCGGGTATTCCACGGCTAATCTTCCTCACTGCGCCGCTGGCGTTCCTGCTCCTTCACGCTTACATCATCTATGCTCCCGCGCTGATGATTGCCCTGTTCGTTCTGCCGCACATGATCCACGCCAGCCTGACGAACTCGAAGATTCAGGGGAAATATCGCCACTCCTTCTGGAGTGAAATCTACGAAACGGTGCTGGCCTGGTACATCGCGCCGCCAACCATGGTGGCGCTGATTAATCCGCATAAAGGGAAGTTCAACGTCACCGCGAAGGGCGGGCTGGTGGAAGAGGAGTATGTCGACTGGGTGATCTCCCGGCCCTATATCTTCCTGGTGCTGCTCAATATTGTGGGGGTGATTGTCGGAGTCTGGCGCTACTTCTACGGCCCGGAAAACGAAATCCTGACGGTCTTCGTGAGTATGGCGTGGGTGTTTTACAACCTGATTATCCTCGGTGGCGCGGTGGCGGTATCGGTGGAGAGCAAACAGGTTCGCCGCGCGCATCGCGTCGAAATCAGCATGCCAGCGGCCATTGCCCGCGATGATGGCCATCTCTTCTCCTGTACCGTACATGATTTCTCGGATGGCGGTCTGGGTATCAAGATCAACGGTCAGGCGAAGGTGCTGGAGGGGCAGAAGGTCAACTTACTGCTTAAGCGCGGCCAGCAGGAGTATGTCTTCCCGACGCAGGTTGTACGTGTGAGAGGAAATGAAGTCGGTCTGCAACTGATGCCGCTGACCAAAAAGCAACACATCGATTTTGTGCAGTGTACGTTTGCCCGCGCGGATACGTGGGCTCTCTGGCAGGACAGCTTCCCTGAGGATAAGCCTCTGGAAAGCCTGCTGGATATTCTTAAGCTGGGGTTCCGTGGCTATCGTCACCTTGCAGAATTTGCCCCGTCGTCGGTGAAATTAATTTTCCGGTCACTTACTTCACTGGTTTCCTGGGTCGTGTCGTTCATTCCGCGTCGACCTGAGCGAGATGAAGCGAAGCAGGCGGACCCGGTTATGGCTCAACAATGATGATAACGCGATGAAAACAAAACTTTCCTGGTTATGTGCAGTGGCAATGGGGATGAGTGCGCTCCCTGCAACAGTGGCTAACGCGGCGCCTGATAACGCAGCGACCACGCCCGCGCCAACGGTGCCTGTCGTCGCGCAAGCGACCGATCCGGTTGTGACGGCGGCACCGGGGCAGACGGAAAACGTCGTCCCGAATCAGCCGACGACGGGCAATACGCTGCCCGCCGATAACCCAGTGGTCGGGCAGGTTATGCCCGGCGTGCCGGGGGCCAGTGCGCCGGTGGTTGCCGAAAATACGCCGTCGCGTGACGTTAAGCTGACGTTCGCCCAGATTGCTCCTCCTCCGGGCAGCATGGTGCTGCGCGGCATCAACCCAAATGGCGGTATCGAATTCGGCATGCGCAGCGATGAAGTCGTGTCGAAAGCGATGCTCAACCTGGAATACACGCCATCGCCGTCACTGCTGCCGGTGCAGTCCCAGCTTAAGGTCTATCTGAATGACGAGCTGATGGATGTCCTGCCCGTCACCAAAGAGCAACTGGGTAAGAAAACCCTGGCTCAGGTGCCGATTAACCCGCTGTTTATCACCGACTTTAACCGCGTGCGCCTGGAATTTGTCGGCCACTACCGCGATGTCTGTGAAAACCCGGCCAGCAGCACCCTGTGGCTGGATGTCGGTCGTAACTCTTCGCTACAGATGACCTATCAGCCGCTGGCGTTGAAAAACGATCTCTCCGCCTTCCCGGTGCCGTTCTTCGACCCGCGTGATAACCGTCCGCTGAACCTGCCGATGGTGTTTGCTGGCTCGCCGGATGTGACCGAACAGCTGGCGGCCTCCATCGTGGCATCCTGGTTTGGTTCCCGCTCCGGCTGGCGTGGTCAGAGTTTCCCGGTCATGTACGACAAAATGCCGGACAAAAACGCGATCGTGTTTGCCACGAACACCAAACGTCCGGCATTCCTGCGTGACCATCCGGAGGTAAAAGCACCCACCATCGAGATGATCAGCCATCCGGACAATCCATACGTGAAGCTGCTGGTGATCTTCGGGCGTGATGATAAAGATCTGGTGCAGGCGGCGAAAGGCATTGCGCAGGGGAATATCCTGTTCCGCGGTAACAGCGTTGTGGTGGATGAGGTGAAACCGCTGCTGGCGCGTAAGCCTTATGATGCGCCGAACTGGGTGCGTACCGACCGTGCGATCACCTTCGGCGAGCTGAAAACCTATGAAGAGCAATTGCAGTCAACCGGGCTTGAACCGTCTCCTGTCAGCCTGTCACTGAACCTGCCGCCAGATCTCTATCTGCTGCGCACCAACGGCATTGATATCAACCTGAACTACCGCTACACCGCGCCAGCAACCAAAGACAGCTCGCGCATGGATATCAGCCTCAACAACCAGTTCCTGCAATCGTTCAGCCTGACCAGCAGCCAGGAGACAAACCGGTTAATGCTTCGTCTGCCTGTATTGCAGGGGCTGCTGGACGGCAAAACCGATGTGTCGATCCCGGCGCTGAAGCTTGGTGCGGTAAACCAGCTGCGGTTTAACTTCCAGTATATGAACCCCATGCCGGGAGGATCGGTGGAAAACTGCATTACCTTCCAGCCGGTGCAAAACCACGTGGTGATTGGTGACGACTCCACGATCGACTTCTCGAAGTATTACCACTTTATTGCGATGCCGGATCTGCGTGCCTTTGCTAACGCCAGCTTCCCGTTCAGCCGCATGGCAGACCTCTCTGAATCGATTGTCGTGATGCCAAAAGCGGCCAACGAAGGCCAGGTTACTACGCTGCTGGACACTATGGGCATCGTCGGGGCGCAAACCGGCTTGCCGGCTATCAACGTGACGGTGACGGATGACGGTAGCCAAATCCAGAACAAAGATGCCGATATCATGGTCATCGGCAACATTCCGGACAAGCTGAAAGACGAGAAGCGCGTCGATCTGCTGGTGCAGGCGGCTCAGTCATGGGTCAATACGCCGCTGCGTCAAACCGAGTTCCCGAGCATCATGCCGGACAGTGGCGATCGTCAGGCCAATATCAGGACGACCGTCAGCTCAACGGGCCCGATGGCCGCGATTGTCGGCTTCCAGTCGCCGTATAACGACCAGCGCAGCGTTATCGCCCTGCTGGCGGACAGCCCGCGCGGCTATGAGCTGCTCAACACGGCCATGAACGACAGCGGTAAACGCGCGGCCATGTTCGGTTCCGTCTCGGTTATTCGTGAGTCGGGGGTGAATAGCCTGCGCGTGGGGGATGTCTACTACGTCGGTCATCTGCCGTGGTTCGAACGCCTGTGGTACGCCCTGTCTAACCACCCGGTGCTGCTGGCCGTGCTGGCTGCGCTCAGCGTTGTATTGCTGGCCTGGGTACTGTGGCGTCTGCTGCGAATCATCAGCCGTCGTCGTCTTAACCCGGACCATGAGTAAGCGGTGATGAAAATCTTTCGCGGGTGTGTCGTTGCAGCGTTGATGCTGGCGGCGGCGAATCTTCACGCCGCCTGTCGCTGGCCTGCCTGGGAGACGTTCAAACAGGATTACATGAGCGACGGTGGGCGCGTCATTGATCCCAGTGACGCGCGCAAAATCACCACCTCCGAAGGGCAAAGCTATGGGCTGTTCTTTGCCCTGGCAGCAAACGATCGCAAGGCGTTCGATCTGTTGCTGGCATGGACGCGCGATAACCTTGCCGAGGGGGATTTAGCCCAACATCTTCCTGCCTGGCTGTGGGGGAAAAAGGACGACGAAACCTGGGCGATTATCGACTCTAACTCTGCGTCTGATGCCGATATCTGGATTGCCTGGTCGCTGCTGGAAGCCGGGCGGCTGTGGAAAAATCCCGATTATACGCGCACGGGTAAAGCACTGTTGACGCGCATTGCCAGCGAGGAAGTGGTGAAGGTGCCGGGGCTGGGTTCGATGCTGTTGCCGGGTAAAGTCGGTTTTGCCGAAGAAAATGCCTGGCGCTTCAATCCCAGCTACCTGCCGCCGCAGCTTGCGAGCTATTTCACCCGTTTTGGCGCGCCGTGGACGACGCTGCGTGAAACCAACCTGCGTCTGCTGCTGGAGACCGCGCCTAAAGGATTTTCTCCGAACTGGGTGAAATACCAGAAAAAGGGCGGCTGGCAGCTGTCGCAGGATGCATCCCTGACTGGCAGCTACGATGCGATTCGTGTCTATCTGTGGGTGGGAATGATGAACGATAGCGATCCGCAGAAAGCCCGATTACTGGCGCGGTTCAAGCCCATGGCGACCACCACAATTAAACAAGGCTTACCGCCGGAGAAAGTGGACGTAGCGACCGGGAAACGCACCGGAGATGGGCCGGTAGGGTTTTCTGCCTCCCTGCTTCCGTTTTTACAAAACCGGGACGCGCAGGCGGTGCAACGTCAGCTCGTCGCCGATCGTTTTCCCGATAAAAATGCTTATTACAGCTACGTTCTGACCCTCTTTGGACAAGGGTGGGATCAGCATCGTTTTCGCTTCACCGCGCAAGGTGAATTACTACCGGATTGGGGCCAGGAATGCGCACGTTCTCACTAAATCTACTCACTTTATCGCTTGGCCTGGCGCTAATGCCCCTGGCCCAGGCCGCCAACTCCCCGCAGCAGAGACAGCTGCTGGAACAGGTCCGTCTGGGCGAATCCACCCAGCGTGAGGATTTGGTGCGCCAGTCGCTCTACCGCCTTGAGTTGATTGATCCCAATAATCCGGACGTGATTGCCGCGCGCTTCCGCTACCTGTTACGACAGGGCGATACGGCGGGCGCGCAAAAAGAGCTGGATCGTCTGAAAGGGATGGCGCCCGATTCCAGTGCGTACCAGTCCTCCCGGACGACCATGCTGCTCTCCACGCCGGATGGTCGTCAGGCCCTTCAGCAGGCTCGCCTGCTTGCCACCACCGGCCACACGCAGGAAGCCATTGCCGCGTATGACAAACTGTTTGACGGTAAGCCGCCCAGTGGCGACATCGCCACGGAGTACTGGAACGTGGTGGCGAAAGAGCCTGCCCGCCGCAACTCGGCCATTAATCAGCTTAAGAAAATAAACGCCAGCAGCCCGGGCAACGTCACGCTACAGTCCTCGCTGGCACAGCTTCTGTTCCAGAGCGGACGCCGTGATGAAGGATTTGCGGTGTTACAGGAGATGGCCAAATCGAACAATGGCCGCAGTCAGGCGTCGGACATGTGGTACCAGCAGATCAAAGATCAGCCTGCCAGCAGCGCCAGCGTCAGCGCGCTGCAACAATACCTGAGCGTGTTCAGCGATGGCGATAACGTGACGGCGGCGCGCGCCCAGCTTGAAGCGCAGCAAAAACAACTTTCCGATCCGGCGTTCCGCGCCAAAGCCGAAGGGTTAGCCGCAGTGGATGCCGGGCAGGGCAGTAAAGCAGTGGCGGAGTTGCAGAAAGTGGTCAGCGCCAACCACGCCGACAGTGAAGCCGTCGGCGCGCTGGGGCAGGCCTATTCCCAGAAAGGCGATCGCGCGCGCGCGGTTGCGCAGTTTGAGAAGGCAATCGCCCTCGATCCGCAGAGCGATAATCGGGGCAAATGGGACAGCCTGCTGAAGGTCAACCGATACTGGCTGCTGATCCAGCAGGGGGATAACGCCCTGAAAGCCAACAATACGGCCCAGGCGGAGCGCTATTACCAGCAGGCGCGCAACATTGACAACACAGACAGCTACGCGGTGCTGGGGTTGGGTGACGCGGCGGCGGCGCGCAAAGATAACGACGCGGCTGAGCGCTTTTATCGCCAGGCGTTGCGGATGGACAGCGGCAACAGCAATGCGGTGCGCGGTCTCGCCAACATTTATCGCGCGCAGTCACCACAGAAGGCGACGCAGTTTATTCAGTCGCTCTCTGCCAGCCAGCGCCGCAGCATTGATGATATTGAACGTAGCCTGACGAACGAGCAGCTGTCAGCCCAGGCCGAACAGCTGGAAAGCGAGGGGAAATATGCGCAGGCCGCAGAAATTCAGCGCCGACGCCTTGCGCTTTCTCCGGGCGATGTGTGGATCACCTACCGGCTGTCACGCGATCTGTCCAGCGCAGGTCAGCGCAGCCAGGCGGATAACCTGATGCGTCAGCTGGCAAGCCAGAAACCGGGCGATCCGGATCAGATTTACGCCAGCGGGCTGTACCTGTCCGGTAACGATCAGGACCGGGCCGCGCTGGCGCATCTGAACACGCTGCCGCGCGACAAGTGGAACAGCAACATTCAGGAGCTGGCAGACCGCCTGCAAAGTAACCAGGTGCTGGAAACCGCCAACCGCCTGCGCGACAGTGGAAAAGAGCAGGAGGCGGAAACGCTGCTTCGCCAGCAGCCGCCGTCAACCCGTATCGACCTGACGCTGGCGGACTGGGCCGAACAGCGTGGCGACCACGAGGCCGCGAAAACCGCCTACAACACCGTCCTGCAACGCGAACCGCAGAACGAAGACGCGATCCTCGGCCTGACCGAGGTCTATCTTGCCCAGGGCAACAAGGACGCGGCGCGCAAGGCGCTGGCGAAACTGCCCGCGGCACAGAACGGCGAACCGCTCTCCATTAATATGCAGCGCAGGCTTGCCATGGCGCAGGCCGGTCTGGGGGATCCTGCTGCGGCAGAAAAGACCTTCAACGCCATTCTTCCGCAGGCCAAATCGCAGCCACCTTCGATGGAAAGTGCGCTGGTGATGCGTGATGCCGCCCGTTTTCAGGCTCAAAATGGCCAGCCTCAGCAGGCGCTGGACACCTGGAAAGATGCGATGGTCTCATCGGGCATCACGACGACCCGTCCGACCGATAACGACAGCTTTACGCGGCTCACGCGTAACGATGAGAAAGATGACTGGCTGAAGCGCGGGGTGCGCAGCGATGCAGGCGATCTTTATCGTCAGCAGGATCTGAACGTCACGCTGCAACATGATTACTGGGGGTCCAGCGGCACGGGAGGCTATTCCGACCTGAAAGCGCACACCACCATGCTCCAGGTTGATGCGCCGCTGGCGGACGGTCGTATGTTCTTCCGTAGCGATCTGGTCAATATGAACGCCGGTTCCTTTGACACCGACAACGGAACCTACGATCCGACATGGGGCACCTGCGCCGAAACGCCATGTCACGGCAGCACGAACCAGTCGGCCAACGGTGCCAGCGTGGCTGTCGGCTGGCAGAACAAAACCTGGGCATGGGATATCGGTACTACGCCGATGGGCTTTGACGTGGTCGATGTGGTGGGCAGCCTGAGCTACAGCAACGACTTAGGGCCGATTGGCTACACCCTGAACGCCCATCGCCGTCCGATTTCCAGCTCGGTGCTGGCCTTCGCCGGGCAAAAAGATCCCAATACCGATACCACCTGGGGCGGCGTGCGTGCCACCGGTGGCGGCGTGAGCGTGAGCTACGACAAAGGCGAAGCTAACGGTATCTGGTCAAGCCTGAGTGCCGACAGCCTCACCGGGAAGAATGTCGAAGATAACTGGCGCGTCCGCTGGATGACCGGCTATTACTACAAGCTCATCAATCAGAACAACGAACGCCTGACGGTTGGTGTGTCCAACATGCTGTGGCATTACGATAAGGATTTAAGTGGTTATTCGCTGGGCCAGGGCGGTTACTACAGTCCCCAGGAGTATGTGTCGTTCGCCTTACCGGTGAACTGGCGTAAACGCACAGAGAACTGGTCCTGGGAGCTGGGCGGCTCCGTCTCCTGGTCCCATTCAAAAACAAAAGATGTGATGCGTTATCCGTTGCAGGGGCTGATCCCGGACAATGAGCCAGGCCGTTACACCGATAAAGGTGTGATGGAAACCGGGAGTAGCTCGTCAGGGACGGGTTATACCGCAAGGGCGATTGTTGAACGCCGCGTGACGTCCAACTGGTTTGTCGGTCTGGGCGTCGATATTCAGGAAGCAAAAGACTATACCCCGAGCCATGCGCTGCTCTACGTTCGGTATTCTGCCGCGGGCTGGCAGGGTGATATGGACTTACCACCGGAACCGCTGGTGCCTTATGCAGACTGGTGATCGGATTTTTACTTAATCTAATTGTAAGTCTCTCTTAAAAGTGCAGCTATCGGGTATACTCGGACGCACCAGGTTTACACCCTGGTGCGCCCTGCGCTTCGAGTTTTGTGGAGAGTCATTTTGCGTGTCAGCCGTTCTTTAACGATCAAACAGATGGCGATGGTGTCTGCCGTCACAATGCTGTTTGTCTTCATCTTCTGCGTCATTTTGCTGTTTCATTCCGTACAGCAGAACCGCTATAACACGGCTTCGCAACTGGAAAGTATTGCCCGCTCGGTGCGGGAACCCCTGTCAGCCTCGATCCTGAAAGGGGATATCCCCGAGGCGGAATCCATCCTGAAGCGCATCCAGCCCGCCGGTATCGTGAGCCGCGCGGATGTGGTGCTGCCGAACCAGTTTCAGGCGCTGCGGATGAGCTTTATCCCGGAGCGTCCCGTCCCGATGATGGTAATGCGCCTGTTTGAACTGCCGGTGCAGATTTCCCTGCCGCTCTATTCTCTGGAAAGACCGGCTAACCCACAGCCGCTGGCCTACCTGGTGCTACAGGCTGACTCGTATCGCATGTATAAATTTGTCATGAGTTGGGTTGCTACGTTAGTAACTACTTACTTACTTTTGACATTAATGCTGAGCGTGGCGCTGACGTGGTGTATCAACCGTTTAATTGTGCATCCGTTGCGCCGCATAGCCCGGGAGCTGAACGACCTCTCTCCACAGGAGCATATGGGGCATCAGCTTCCCTTACCGCGCCTGCATCACGACGATGAAATCGGCATGCTGGTCCGCAGTTACAATATCAACCAGCAGCGTGTCCTGCGTCAGCAGGAAGAACTCAGTAACAACGCCACCCGTTTTCCGGTTTCCGATCTGCCAAACAAAGCGTTTTTAATGGCGTTGCTGGAGCAGACCGTCGCCCGCCAGCAGACCACTGCGCTGATGGTGATTGCCTGCGAAACCTTGCAGGACACGGCGGGCGTGCTGAAAGAGAGCCAGCGCGAAATGCTTTTACTGACGCTGGTGGAAAAGGTGAAATCCGTTCTGGCCCCGCGCATGGTACTCACCCAGGTCAGCGGCTATGACCTGGTGGTGATCGCGCACGGAGTTAAAGAGCCATGGCACGCCATTACGTTAGGTCAGCAAGTACTCACTGTCATTAATGAGCGGCTACCCATTCAGGGTATCCAGCTTCGCCCGAGCGCCAGCATCGGTATTGCGATGTACTATGGTGGCCTGACCGCCGAGCAGCTTTACCGTCGGGCCTTCTCGGCAGCATTCACCGCGCGCCGGAAAGGAAAAAACCAGATCCAGTTCTTTGACCCGGAGCAGATGGAAAAAGCCCAGCAGCGCCTGACCGAAGAGAGCGACATTCTGACGGCGATGGACAATCGCCAGTTTGCGCTCTGGCTACAGCCGCAGGTGAATCTGCGCACGGGTGAAGTGACCAGCGCCGAAGCGTTGCTGCGTATGCAACAGCCGGACGGCACGTGGGAGCTGCCTGAAGGGATGATCGAACGTATCGAGTCCTGCGGCCTGATGGTCACCGTCGGCTACTGGGTGCTGGAAGAGTCGTGCCGCCAGCTTGCGGCCTGGCAACAACGGGGCATCACGCTGCCGCTGTCGGTGAATCTCTCTGCGCTACAGCTGATGCACCCGACCATGGTGCCGGAGATGCTCGAGCTGATCCACCGCTACCGCATTCAGCCCCACACGTTGATCCTGGAAGTCACCGAGAGCCGTTGTATCGACAATCCTGACGATGCTGTCGCCATTCTGAAACCGCTGCGTAACGCCGGGATCCGCATTGCACTGGACGATTTTGGTATGGGGTATTCCGGCCTGCGTCAGCTTCAGCACATGAAAACCCTGCCGGTGGACGTCCTGAAAATCGACAAAACCTTTGTGGAAGGGCTGCCGGAGGATTGCAGCCTGGTACAGGCCATTATTCAGATGGCGCACAGCCTGAATCTGCACGTGATTGCCGAGGGTATCGAAACCGACGCCCAGCGTGAGTGGCTGGCTGCGGCGGGTGTGGAGAGCGGACAGGGCTTCCTGTTTGACCGCGCCGTACCGTCGGATATCTTCGAGCAACGCTATCTCGCCGACGCTGGCAATAACGCAAAAGTGTAATTTTGTTGCTGGCTTGTGCGAGCCAGCTCAAATTTCTTAACATTTGTGTTTCAAATTTGAACCCCGTTTATTTCTGTCCTGTTATGTGGGTGTTATTTTAAAGCCGCAGGTTAACCATAACCTTACAAAGCCTGTAGTTTTTCTTCCCAGGGACACCCTATGAAAACCTCACTCTTCAAAAGTCTTTACTTCCAGGTCCTGACAGCCATCGCCATCGGTATTCTGCTCGGTCACTACTACCCGGAGCTTGGCGCGCAAATGAAACCGCTTGGCGACGCGTTCGTTAAACTCATTAAAATGATCATCGCACCGGTCATTTTCTGTACCGTGGTGACTGGCATCGCTGGCATGGAAAGCATGAAGGCGGTCGGGCGTACGGGGGCGGTTGCCCTGCTGTACTTTGAAATTGTCAGTACCATCGCGCTGATTATCGGCCTGATTATCGTCAACGTGGTACAGCCTGGCGCGGGCATGAACGTCGACCCGGCCACGCTGGATGCGAAAGCGGTGGCGGTTTACGCTGAACAGGCGAAAGATCAGGGGATAGTTGCCTTCCTGCTGGACGTGATCCCGAGCAGCGTGATTGGCGCGTTCGCCAGCGGAAACATCCTCCAGGTGCTGCTGTTTGCGGTGCTGTTTGGCTTTGCCCTGCACCGTCTGGGCAGTAAAGGCCAGCTGATTTTTAACGTCATTGAAAGCTTCTCGCAGGTTATCTTCGGCATTATCAACATGATCATGCGTCTGGCCCCGATTGGTGCCTTTGGCGCGATGGCCTTCACCATCGGGAAATACGGCGTCGGCACGCTGGTACAGTTGGGCCAGCTGATCGTCTGCTTCTACATCACCTGTATTCTGTTTGTGGTGGTGGTGCTCGGTTCCATCGCCCGTGCGACCGGCTTCAGCATCTTCAAATTTATCCGTTATATTCGTGAAGAGCTGCTGATTGTCCTCGGCACATCCTCTTCGGAGTCCGCGCTGCCGCGTATGCTCGATAAAATGGAAAAGCTGGGCTGCCGTAAGTCAGTTGTGGGGCTGGTTATTCCTACGGGCTACTCCTTTAACCTGGACGGCACCTCGATATACCTGACGATGGCGGCGGTCTTTATTGCCCAGGCCACTAACAGCCACATGGATATCTTCCATCAGATTACGCTGCTGGTGGTGCTTCTGCTCTCTTCAAAAGGGGCGGCGGGCGTCACGGGCAGCGGATTTATCGTGCTGGCGGCCACCATTTCAGCGGTGGGGCATCTGCCGGTGGCGGGCCTGGCCCTGATCCTCGGTATCGACCGCTTTATGTCCGAAGCCCGTGCGTTAACCAACCTGATTGGCAATGGCGTGGCGACGGTCGTGGTGGCGAAGTGGGTGAAAGAGCTGGATCACAAGAAGCTTAACGATACGCTGAATAACCGCCCATCTGAGGACAAAACCCCCGGTTTATCCTCTTAATCCCTCATAAATGCCCGTATTCCCTTGTGGGGATGCGGGCACCTGCGCATAATAACCGTTCATACCTGTCATAATTCGACAAGATTTTTTTTGGGTATATTTCACTTCCGCCCGTGACGTTTAGCCGAACACGCTGTCTAATCGGAAGGTTTTCATCGTCATCTTTGAGTGCTCACGTCGCGAGACACTCTCTTTAACCAGGAATGTTGATCAGGGGTTCACATGCAGGGCACAAAAATTCGACTCTTAACCGGCGGTTTGCTGATGATGGCAGCAGCCAGTTATGTGCAGGCAGATGCGCTCCAGCCAGACCCGGCCTGGCAACAGGGAACACTGGCGAACGGCTTTCAGTGGCAGGTATTATCCACTCCGCAACGTCCGAGCGATCGCATTGAAATCCGTCTTTCTGTGAATACCGGCTCCCTCACTGAAAGCACCCAGCAGACCGGTTTAAGCCATTTTATTCCACGACTGGCGCTCACCCAGAGCGGCAGTTTGCAGGCGGTTCAGGTGCGTTCTTTATGGCAACAGGCCATCGATCCGAAACGCCCGTTGCCCCCGGCTGTGGTCTCCTATGACTACACCATGTTTAATCTGAGCCTGCCCAACAACCGTAACGATCTGCTTAAAGAAGCGCTAACCTATCTTTCCGATGCTACCGGCAAACTGGCGATTACGCCTGAAACCGTTAACTATGCGTTGAGCAACAGCGACATGGTGGCGACCTGGCCGACGGATACCAAAGAGGGCTGGTGGCGCTACCGCCTGAAAGGGTCAACGCTGCTGGGCCACGACCCGGCAGAGCCGCTGAAACAGCCGGTTGATGCCGCGCAGGTGAAATCTTTCTACCAGCAGTGGTACACCCCGGACGCCATGACCCTGATTGTGGTGGGCAACGTGGACAGCCGTGCGGTGATAGAACAGATCAACAAAGCATTTGGCGATCTGAAAGGGAAGCGTGAAACGCCCGCCCCGGTTCCTACATTGTCCCCGCTGCGTCCAGAGACGGTCAGTATCATGACCGATACCGTGCGTCAGGATCGTCTTTCTATGATGTGGGATACCGCCTGGCAGCCGATCCGCGAGTCTTCAGCCCTATTGCGATACTGGCGTGCGGATCTCGCCCGTGAAGCGCTGTTCTGGCACGTTCAGCAGACGCTCAGCAAGAACAACGTGAAGGATATTGGCCTGGGCTTTGACTGTCGCGTGCTGTTCCAGCGCGCCCAGTGCGCCATTAACGTGGAATCGCCGGGCGATAAGCTGAATGCCAATCTCGGCGTGGTGGCGAAAGAGCTGGCAAAAGTGCGTAAAGAGGGCCTGTCTGAAGAGGAGTTTAATGCGCTGGTGGCGCAGAAATCCCTCGAATTGCAGAAACTGTTCGCCACCTATGCCCGCGCCGATACCGATATCTTAATCAGCCAGCGCATTCGATCCTTGCAGAATCAGGTGGTGGACATCGCGCCGGAGCAATATCAGAAACTGCGTCAGGATTTCCTGAACGGTCTGACCGTGGAGATGCTGAATCAGGATTTGCGTCAGCAGCTGTCGCAGGACATGGCGTTGATTCTGTTGCAGCCGAAAGGTGAGCCGGAATATGACATGAAAGAGTTGAAGGCCACCTGGAACGCCATCATGGCGACGCCGCCGCAGCCAGCGCAAACGGCAGCCGATGATTTACATCAGGATGCGAGTGATATTCCGCAGGGCCAGTAAGCCCTGCGTTCCCTCTCCCTTGAGGGAGAGGGTTAGCGTGAGGACATCAGCCCGCACAGTCCTTAAGCAGGCATCGCCTCGCGCGGAATAATCGCTCCGCGATACTGAATCACCGTGCTGGCCGTCAAATGGCCGCGCTGCGCCGCCGCTTCCGGCGTCCCCCCTGTCAGACGTACCGCGAGATACCCCGCGCTGAAGGAATCTCCCGCCGCAGTGGTATCAATCACTTTCTCTTTCGCCAGCTTCACCGCCGGTACTTCTGTCACGGCTTCACCTGCAATCGCCACCAGGCAAGACTCCGCCCCGCGCTTAATCACCACTTCGCTGACCCCAGCGGCCTGCGTCCGGGCGATGACCTCATCAACCGGTTTTTCGCCCCACAGAGCATCTTCATCATCCAGCGTCAGGAAGGCGATATCGGTGCATTCGAGCATCTGCTGGTAAACCTGCTGGGTCTCTTCACGGCTGGCCCACAGGCGCGGACGGTAGTTGTTATCGAAAATCACCTTCCCGCCATTGGCGCGGCATTCGCGCAGCAGTGACAGCAGCTTCTCACGGCTCTGCTGGCTCAGAATTGCCAGGCTAATCCCGCTCAGGTAGAGATAATCAAAGGTCGCCAGTTCTTCGCAAATCGCAGCGGCGGCCTCGCTTTCCAGCCAGAATTTGGCGGCCGCTTCATTACGCCAGTAGTAGAAGGTGCGCTCGCCGGTACTGTCGGTTTCGATGTAGTACAAACCCGGCAGACGGTTTTCCATTCGCTGGATCAGCGAGGTCCCAACGTTTTCACTCTGCCAGGCTTCCAGCATCTGCTGGCTGAAGCTGTCCGTTCCCAGCGCGGTAACGTAGCTCACGCTCAGCGCATCGGGGGCGACCTGACGGGCAATGTAAACGGAGGTGTTCAATGTATCGCCACCAAAACCGCGGCTGACTTCCGCGCCTTTCTGGGACAGCTCAATCATGCATTCGCCAATCACGGCAATTTTTTTAGACATAGTCGTGAACCTGAACAGAGTAATTAAAGGTAGTGTGCGCTGTGTGTTTTTTACGGTCAACTATATTAAAACGACGTTCCATTATTTTTTTTGAGCCAGCGCGTATTCCGGCATATTTCTGTCATCTTAATTTCATTTTCCTGATGAATTGAACATAAAGTTCTCACCTGGCGGGCCGATAACTCAGTGACGAGTCCAGAAAGGCTATCCCATACAACAGGACATCCGAAATGAAGTCAGAGCAGGTTATCCAGCGGCTGAACACTACGCCTGAGGCAAGTATTGAGAACTTGCAGGAGCATCGCTACTGGCTGCAATGTGAGCGAGCGTATACCTATCAGCCCATCTACCGTACCGACGGTCGGTTAATGGCGATTGAGGTGTTAACGGTCGTCACTCATCCATCGAATCCTTCACAGCGTATCGCGCCGGACCGCTATTTTGCGGAGGTTGCCGTGCGTCAGCGTATCGACGTACTGGAAGAGCAGCTGAGAATGCTGGCGACGAAGCAGGCGTTCTTCGAGCAGCACGGTATCCTGGCGTCGGTGAACGTGGATGGCCCAACCCTGATGGCGCTACGTCAGAACGCAACGTTGCAGGCGCTGATTGCCACCCTGCCGTGGATGCGCTTCGAACTTGTGGAACATGTTCGGCTGCCGCAGGACTCCTCGTTTGCCTCAATGTGTGAATTTGGCCCGCTGTGGCTGGATGATTTCGGCACCGGTATGGCGAACTTCTCCGCCCTGAGCGAAGTGCGTTATGACTACATCAAAGTGGCCCGCGATCTGTTTATTATGCTGCGCCAGACGCCGGAAGGGCGGAATCTGTTTACTATGCTCCTGCAACTGATGAACCGCTATTGTCAGGGCGTCATTGTGGAAGGCGTAGAAACGCTGGAGGAGTGGCGCGACGTGCAAAATTCCCCGGCCGCGGCCGCACAGGGTTATTTCCTCTCTCGTCCTGTCCCCATGGATACCCTGGAAAAGGTGATAACCACCCTCTGATCTGCCCGCTTCCCTTTGTCTGAACTATAGTTTTAGAGGCAAGTTCATCAGGAAAGGGGACAACAATGACAAAAACAACCAGGGTGATTTCCTGGACAGCAGGGATTTTCTTGTTGCTGATCGTGGTCTTAATCATCATTATCGCCACGTTTGACTGGAACCGCCTCAAACCGACCATCAACCAGAAAGTCTCAGCCGAGCTGAACCGCCCCTTCGCAATACGCGGCGATTTGGGCGTCGTGTGGGAGCGCCAGAAAGAGGAAACCGGCTGGCGAAGCTGGGTGCCATGGCCGCACGTTCACGCCGACGATATCATTCTCGGCAACCCACCCGACATCCCCGAAGTGACCATGATCCATCTGCCGCGCGTGGAAGCCACGCTGGCGCCGTTAGCCCTGCTAACCAAAACGGTGTATCTGCCGTGGATCAAACTCCAGCAGCCCGACGCGCGGCTGATTCGCCTGTCAGAGAAAAACAACAACTGGACGTTCGATCTCGCCAGCAGCGGCGATAAAGATCCGAATGCGCAGCCCTCTTCGTGGTCCTTCCGCCTCGACAATATTCTGTTCGATCGGGGGCGGATCGCCATTGACGATAAAGTGAGTAAGGCTGACGTGGAGATCCTCGTCGATCCGCTGGGCAAGCCGCTGCCGTTTAGCGAAGTGACGGGCAGCAAAGCCAAAGGCGATGACAGCAAAGCGGGTGATTACGTCTTCGGCCTGACGGCGAAAGGGCGCTACAACGGACAGCCGCTGACGGGGAAAGGAAAAATTGGCGGTATGCTGGCGCTCAGAAGCGAGGGTACGCCGTTCCCGGTGCAGGCGGATTTCCGCTCCGGTAATACCCGTGTGGCGTTCGTGGGCACGGTTAACGACCCGATGAACATGGGCGGCGTCGACCTCCAGCTTAAGTTTGCCGGTGATTCGCTGGGTGAATTGTACGATCTCACCGGCGTACTGCTGCCGGATACCCCGCCGTTTGAAACGGACGGGCACCTGGTTGCCAAAATCGACACCGAAAAATCGTCCGTTTTTGACTACCGGGGGTTCAACGGTCGTATTGGCGACAGCGATATTCACGGTACGCTGACCTACACCACCGGAAAACCGCGTCCGAAACTGGAAGGGGACGTTGAATCCCGCCAGCTGCGTCTGGCCGATCTTGGGCCGCTGATTGGCGTGGATTCGGGTAAAGGCACGAAGTCAAAAGAGGTTAAAAAGGACGTTCAGCCTGCGGGAAAAGTGCTGCCCTATGACCGCTTCGAAACCGACAAGTGGGACGTGATGGATGCGGATGTGCGCTTCAAAGGACGTAAAATTGAGCATGGCAGCACGCTGCCGCTGAGCAATCTCTCGACCCATATCATCCTGAAAAACGCCGACCTGCGCCTGCAACCGCTGAAGTTTGGCATGGCGGGGGGGACGATTTCCTCGAATATCCACCTTGAGGGAGATAAAAAGCCGATGCAGGGACGGGCGGAGATCCAGGCGCGTCGGCTGAAGCTGAAAGAGCTGATGCCGGACGTGGAGCTGATGCAGAAGACCCTCGGTGAGATGAACGGCGACGCGGACATTCGCGGCACGGGTAACTCCGTGGCGGCGCTGCTGGGCAGCGGAAACGGCAACCTGAAACTGCTGATGAACGACGGGCTGGTGAGCCGTAACCTGATGGAGATCCTGGGGCTGAACGTCGGGAACTTTATCATCGGGCAAATCTTCGGTGACGACGAAGTGCGCGTTAACTGCGCGGCGGCAAATCTGGATCTGGTCAACGGCGTGGCGCGTCCGCAAATCTTCGCCTTCGACACGGAAAACGCGGTTATCAACGTCACCGGCACCGCCAGCATGGCGTCCGAGCAGCTGGATTTAACCATCGATCCGGAAAGTAAAGGTATACGTATCATCACCCTGCGCTCGCCGCTGTACGTCCGCGGGACCTTCAAAGATCCGCAGGCGGGCGTGAAGGCCGGGCCGTTGATTGCGCGCGGTGCAGTCGCCGCCGCGCTCGCCACACTGGTCACCCCTGCGGCGGCGCTGCTGGCGTTGATTTCGCCGTCAGAAGGCGAAGCGAATCAGTGTCGCACGATCTTATCGCAGATGAAGAAGTAGCTTCCTTTCTCCCTCTCCCTGTGGGAGAGGGCCGGGGTGAGGGCATCAGGCCGCAGTGAATTACAGCGCCTGATGCTTCGTCTCGTGCGTCAGCAGCAGCGCAATCAGCGTCAGCGCTGCCATTGCCGCCAGATAGACACCCACATAGAACAGGCCATAGTTCGCCTGAAGCCACGTGGCGATATACGGCGCTACCGAGGCGCCCAGAATCGACGAAACGTTATAAGAGAACGACGCGCCGGTATAACGCACTTCGGTCGGGAACAGCTCCGGCAGCAGCGCGCCCATCGGGCCAAAGGTCAGCCCCATCAGGCTCAGGCCAATCAGCAGATACGCCATCACCAGCGCAGGGCTACCTGAACCCAGCAGCGGCGGGAAGACAAACAGCGCGAACAGAATAATCAGCGAGGTGATGACGATCATGCTTGAACGACGGCCAAATTTATCCGCCAGCAGGCCCGCGATGGGCACCATCACACCAAATCCGATGACCGCCATCATCAGCATCCACAGCACTTCATTACGCGGCAGGCCCAGTCCGACCGGCGCGGCGGCGGTACTGTAGGTCATGGAGTAAACGGTCATGATGTAGAACAGCGTGTAGGTCGCCAGCATGATGAACGTGCTCAGCACGGTCACGCGCACGTGTTTGGTCAGCAGCGTACCCAGCGGCACTTTTACCTGTTTTTTCGCTGCGGCCACTTTTGCAAACACCGGCGTCTCATGCAGGGAAACACGAACATACAGGCCAATCAGCACCAGCACCGCTGAGAACACAAACGGAATACGCCAGCCCCAGCTCATGAACTGTTCATCGGTCAGCAGCCAGGAGAGCAGCAGGAAGGTGCCGTTAGCAAAGAAGAAACCAATCGGCGCGCCCAGCTGTGGGAAAGAGCCATACAGGGCACGCTTGCGCGCCGGGGCGTTCTCGGTCGCCAGCAGCGCCGCGCCGCCCCATTCACCGCCCAGCCCCAGACCCTGACCAAAGCGCGCCAGCGCCAGCAGCACAGGCGCCAGAATGCCGATAGTTTCATAGGTCGGGAGCAGGCCAATGGCGACGGTAGAGATCCCCATCGTCAGCAGCGAGGCAACCAGCGTCACTTTACGGCCAACGCGATCGCCAAAGTGACCAAAGACCGCTGAACCAATCGGACGTGCAACGAAGGCGATAGCAAAGGTGGCTAAAGACTGTAGCGTGGCTGCCGTCGGATCGCCCTGGGGGAAGAAAATATGCGGAAAGACAATGACCGCAGCGGTGGCGTAAATATAAAAGTCGAAGAACTCAATGGCGGTGCCAATCAGCGATGCGACGACGACTTTATTGCGCGAGTTGACCGGAACGTGTTCCGCCCCTTCGTTAAGTGTGGTGGCTGTTGCTTGCATAATATTTTCTTATTTTTGGACGAACGAAGGGCCATATTAGGCATAGCAAAAGCGACATTTCAATCTGTAACAAAGGCGTGGCGTGGTCATAAAAGCAACAAAAAGCGGATAATTTTCAGACCAGCGAAAACACTTCCATGAAATGCTTCACACTTTTTAAATATCAGACATTAAAACTGGTTTTGCGTTAAATAAAAGTTACGGTCTGGATTTATATGCTGAATTGATGAATCGGGCTGAAATATCAGCCCGACAGCACCTCAGCGGTGAGTTTTACCCGGCATGCGCGGGTCATCTTTATACTCTGCCGTGGCGATCCACGCGGCGCAGAACAGCGTCAGGCGAGCGAAGAAATAGAAGAAAGCCATCAGCCCCAGTACCGAACCAAAGGCCGCGCCGGAGGGAGACTTCACCAGCGACGGCAGTGTATAGGTCATCACAATTTTGATCACCTCAAAACCAATGGCGGCAATCAGCGTCCCGCGCATCAGCGCCTTCTTGCGTGGACGATGGCGGGGCAAACGCCAGAAGATCCAGAAGAACAGCAGATAGTTAGCAAAGATGGAGATGGCCAGCCCAATGCCGCGCCAGGCCGGTTTCAGCCATTCAATGTAATCCAGATACAGCGCGGAGATGATCATCTGCTGTGCTGAACCGGCGACCGAGGTGATGGAGAGCGTGATGACCAGCGCCACCAGCAGTCCAATCAGCGAAATAAAGTCGCGCAGATACTTCACCCATATCTTCTCCTGATCCTGCGGCGTACGCTCCCAGACGTCACGCGACTGGGCGCGAATGGCCTCACGCAGGTTGCCCATCCAGTTCACGCCCGAATAGAGTGCAATCAGCAACCCGACGATACCCACGGTAGTACGCTGCTGCACGGCGGTATTGATGGTGCTTTTGAGCGTCGTGGCGAGCGTCTGGTCGCTGACGTTGGTCAGGATCTTATTGAAGATGTCCTGCAATAGCGTCGGGTGAGACGCCAGCACAAAACCGGCGGCGGCAAATGACACCATCAGGATGGGGATCATCGACAGGAAAGAGAAGTAGGTGATCGCCGCGCCGAACTGATTTCCCATGCGGTCGTTAAAGCGCTCAGCGGCGCGGATCAGGTGAGCAATCGCGGGTATCTGCTGAATTTTTTCGGCTATGCCGGTCACGGTGCCCAGCGCTTTGCTGGCCGTTCCAGGCTCTTTCGGCGCTTCAGGCTCGTTATCCATCTTTTTGATGGGGTCATAATCTAAATGTTGAGTCGGTCGTTGCGGGTTATTTTCCGGCGTCACGCGCGTTTTCCTTTTCGTTGAGCTGGATGTTACTGAATTATAGCTTGCGACTAGTCCACGTAACCTTTTGTGAGTTCGGTAAGCCACTCCATAAACACATGCACCCGGCGGGAGAGGTTACGGCGATGGGGATAAATGAGGGAGACGGGCATCGGTTCGGCCCGGTATTGCGGCAGGATCTCGACAAGTTTTTTCGTGCGCAGGGCGTCACGCACCCCAACGCGCGGGACCTGAATAATGCCAAGCCCGGCAATACAGGCGGCCTGGTAGGTTTCCGTGCTGTTAACCGTTAATACGCCTCCCGTTTTTACCCACTGGGTCGCGCTGCCGTTGTAATACTCAAAACCCTGCGGACGTGTGCCCAGCGTGGCGGAGTAGTGAATGAGGGCATGCGAGGCCAAATCGTCCAGCGTCTCCGGGAAGCCGAATCGCGTCAGATAATCCGGGCTGGCGCAGTTAATCACCGAGAGTTGTCCAAGCGGGCGGGCGATAAGCCCGGAGTCCTTCAGGTTTCCCACGCGAACCACACAGTCAAATCCTTCGCGGATGACATCGACCAGACGATCGCTGCTACTCAGCTCCAGCTCAATGCCGGGATACTGTTGTAAAAAAGCAGGCAGTTTCGGAATGACTACATTTCGCGCAATGGCAACGGGCATATCCACACGTAGCCGACCGCTGATGGTGGAAGGATCGTGCAGGAACATGCCGTCCAGTTCGTCCAGATTCATCAGCAGATCTTTTGCGCGCTCGTAATAAACCATGCCGTCCTGCGTCAGGCTGACGCGGCGGGTCGTGCGGTGCAGCAGCTGCGTGCCAAGCACGTTTTCCAGCGCCTGGATCTGTCGCGATACGCTCCCCTTCGGCAGGCTTAACGTCTCCGCCGCACGGGAAAAACTCTCCAGTTCCGCGACGCGAAGGAAAAGCTGCATTGCGTGTATTTTATCCATAGATGTTGGTCATTGTTGTTATGAATGAAACAGTAAAACGCTATATGCGGTATTTATTGATTTTCTACCATCTAATAAGCTCTTTCTCAATCTTCATCACAGCCGAAACGAGGTGAATTATGAGTGAACGTATTGCTTTAGTGACTGGCGGTAGCCGCGGCCTGGGCAAAAATGCCGTTTTGAAGCTGGCCGCGGAAGGGGCAGGGATCATCCTGACCTGGAACAGCAGCCAGCAGGAGGCGCAGGACGTTGTGCAGGAAATTGAGAGAAAAGGCGGTAAAGCGGCAGCATTGCAGCTTAACGTCGGCGATACGGCAAGTTTTACGCGCTTTGCTCAACAGGTGAAGGAGACCCTTAAACAGGTGTGGCAGCGTGACACCTTTGACTATTTAGTGAACAACGCGGGTACAGGTTTATACGCACCCTATACCGAGACGACAGAGGCGCAGTTTGATGATGCGGTGAACATTCACTTCAAAGGTCCGTTTTTCCTCACGCAACAGCTGCTGCCGCTAATAAAAGACGGAGGGCGGATCCTGAACGTCTCAAGTGGGCTGGCCCGTTTTACTCAGCCAGGTTCAGGCACCTATGCGGCAATGAAAGGGGCGATGGAAGTGCTGACCCGCTATCAGGCAAAAGAGCTTGGCGCGCGTGGGATTTCCGTCAATATCATTGCGCCTGGCGCCATTGAAACCGACTTTGGTGGCGGACGCGTACGGGACAATGCGGAGCTTAACCAGCTGCTGGCCTCACAGACCGCGCTGGGGCGCGTGGGCCTGCCCGATGATATTGGAGACGCTATCGTGGCCTTGCTCAGCGATAAACTGGGCTGGATGAATGCGCAACGTATTGAAGTGTCGGGCGGTATGTTCCTGTAATGTTCACTCTTAAGGGGAGGGAACCCCTCTTAAGGAAATCCTTAAAGCAAGTATGTCTAAATCCTGGAAGATATAAAGAGAGCTGGGTGATTTGTAACCTCTCCATTCATTGAGTTTTTTCTTAAAAAATGCCTCTGTAGAATCCCCCTTCGCTATTCTCAGAGGAGTAAAACGATGCGAGTAATCATGTTTGACAGGCAGTCATTATTTATTCATGGAGCGATATACAGTTTGCAGAAGTTAATTCCGGAAATAGATATGACAGGGGCTCGTCAGACTGATGAATTATGGGCGCAATTATCCGCGTCGCCCTCCGCTATCGTCATGATAGATGGGGAATTAATTCGTGATAATGGTGTGGCTTTACTGGAAGAGATTATGGATCGTTTTCCAACGGCGCGCGTGGTATTGGTGTTAACGAAAAAAGAGCGGCGTTGGGTTGAGCAAATGTTTCAGCGCAACGTGGTGGCGATAGTTCCCCGCAATGCGAATCCCGAACGCTTTTCCGCAGTGCTGGATTCTGTATCGCGAGGGATGGTCTGTTTTCCCGGCGAGTGGCTGAAGCAGCACTCTTCCCAGGATGAACTGTCATTGTTAAGCGAGCGCCAGCGTGAGGTGTTGAAGTTACTGGCGGCCGGAGAGTCCAATAAAGAGATTGGGCGTAATCTCAACATCAGTGCGGCAACGGTAAAAGCCCATCTTGAGACGCTTTTCCGCCGCCTTGATGTTAAAAACCGGACGCAGGCCGCGATGTATTACACCCGGGCGACGGCCTGAAGGATCTTCTCTGGCAGAGGGGACTCTGCCCCAAAACTGAAAAGGGTTAATATCAGTGCATCATGCTGCTGTTGGGTTAAAGGGCGTGTGTTCATTTCCCGCAGCAGCGTCTCACATAATTGAATATCATTGAAAAGCAAATACTCCGCCTCAGCGGGCGTGATGAGACCGTTAAATTTTTCCCATTGGCGAATCACGTGACCATAACCAATAACCCATATTCCCTTTTCGTCACGGTATTTCGCCAGGGAAAGACCCTGTTGTTTTTTAATTAATGCGATTGCAGCAGAAGATATCTGCATTGCATAACCCGTCATAAGCGTTTCCTCTTAGGGGCGTGACTATAGAGGAAACACCGTCCGGGAAATATCCGCCAAATGGCTGTTGATCAGGTTTAACTGAACGGGTATTCCTTTTTCAGTAAACCGAATAGCCAGTCGTTATGCCATTGCCCTGAAAGGAAATAACTCTCACGTAACTCACCTTCCAGCTGAAAACCTGTTTTTTCGAGCAGTCGCCTTGAGGTGATATTTCCCGCGGTAACGGTGGCGGTAAGCCGACGAATATTGCCCTGAGTCAGCGCGAAATCACACACCGCCCGCAGAGATTCAAAGCCGTAACCTTTCCCCTGTGCAGAGGTCGTAAAGAGAAAACCGACTTCGGCACAGTCGGCTTCCCGGTGCACATAGCCGGTTACGCCCAGCGGCGTCTGGCTGGCCGTCTCACGCACGACGAGGCAGAGCCAGTGCGCGCTGCCCGGCGTCCACGGCAACAGACGAGCCTCGAAGGCTTCCCGAATGTCCGCCTCGCTACGCGCAGGGGCGACAAAACGCATTACCTCCGGATTTTGCTGTAGCGACAGAAAAAAGGGCCAGTCTTGCTCTTGCAGCGGCGAGCAGGTGAGACGCGTGGTGGTTAAGGCGGGCATGACGATCCTCCAGAGGCAGTGCAAATGATTATAAGGTTGTCACTTTATTTCAACAGAAACTCAGGTATGTTTAACCTCATATAAATAAAAAGAAAAACAACCTTTAAAACCGCTTTTGCGGTACGCATTGTCTCTCAAGGAAAACAATGATGATTAGCTCATCGCATCATACCCGCGAACAGTTTGAACACTGTCTGGCGGCGATCCGGCAGGCGTCTGTTGAAATCTTACTTCTGTTGAATGTACCTGTTTCTGAAGGAAAAGATCCACGCTGGTTTCTGGAACAACTGGATAGCGCCCGCCTGGGGCTGGGCGGGTGGGGCGCCGTAGCCAGCAAGCTGAACCTGAATGATGCGGAAATGACGGCCTTTACGCTGCAATTACGTTTGCTTCAGCAGCGCGTTCCCCAGTATGAAAGCGGGCAGGATGTCAGCGAAAACCAGCTGATTGCGGCGATGCGCTTCGTGACGGCGCTTGAATATCTGCGTCTGCAACAGCCCCTTCTGACCTACGATACCGGAATGGTGCCAGAGAAGGAGAGCCAGCTTCAGGCGCAGAAACAGGTGCGTGCCATTGAGCTGATGATAAAAGGGCTGATACAGCAGGCGTGGCCCGATCCGGTGCGGCTAAATAATCATCTTAAAACCTTGTTTAACGCTGAACGCGTGCGTCGCTGGCTGAAAAACGGTGAGATTAATGATGTTCTGAGCGGCATGTTGTTCAGCGAGCTGGCCCAGTTGCTGGTGGATAAAAAAGAATTTAGCCGCTACTACGCATCGCTGTTTAACGCCCCGGACATGCTGACGCTGCTGGTAGAGCCACGCAAAACCCTGCAAACCTTCCTCGAAGATATTCGACAAATCCGCAACAGCATCACCGTCCAGCAGCCGTTAAGCGGGGCGCAAATCCAGCTGCTCGACAGCTATTACACGCAGATCACCCGCTCCGTCCAGCGTGCGTTTGAGGAAGGGCGGACACGGGTTAACCCGGCGGCGCTGATGGCGGTGGCTGAAAGCGATCTGCACGCGTTCTGGGAAAAGGCGCAAAAACTGGACCGCACCACAGGCGGCGATCTTTTTGAAGTTCGCGACAGCATAGAGAAACCGACCCAGCGCGCGACGCGAACGCCTGAGCAGCGCGAGCAGCTGATCTCCGGGGTGCTGTGGGGCGCGGTTGGCGTAATGGTTATCGCCATTATCGTGGGGGGATTCTGGCTGGTGACCAGCAGTAAACCGCAGCAAGCCGTCGTGGCTGCCACCGGGGCGCCGCCAGCGCAGGAGATGCGTGAAACGCCTTCCTCACGGGAGACGTTAACCCGCATGGGGGTTACCTGGGATGAGAATAATTTCCGTTCGGCCATCAATCGCAATGACACCCGCGTGGCGCTCCTCTTCTTGCAGGGCGGGATGGACTGGAAAATGTCATGGACGGAGGAGGCATTGTCGGCAGGCTACGACGACGTGCTGGAAGTGATGTTGCGCTACCGCCTGCAAATGACAGAGCAAAAGCCCTGCCGACGCTTTATTAATACGCTGAGCCATGCAATGGCGAACGGCGAATCGCTGACCTCTATGCGTAAGCAGTACCTGAAAGCATTCTGTACCGTCCCGGCGGTAGTGAAACGTCAGCAGCACGACGCCGATATGGCAACGCGCCGCGCGAAGACGCAGCCCGATGCCAGTACAAAAAAATGGCAGTCCATCCAGACTGCCATTTATGAGGTGATCCGCTGATTATTTTTCCCCCTCACCCCAAAGGGGCGAGGGAGAAAAGGCCGCACCGTTAAGTCCTCTCTCCCCTCAAGGGAGAGGGCGAGGGGCAAGGCTCAAGGTTCACCATATAACCCAATCAATCGCCGCACCACGCCATTCGTCCAGCCGAAGCCATCCTGCAACGGATACTCACCCCCGCCACCTTCGCGTGGCGTACTGCTGGCGATGTGGTACTTCTCAATCAGCTTATGATGGGTTTTGTAGTAGTGATTCACCGTGTGCAGCCAGCTCCAGGCGATCTCATCTCCCAGCGAGTCATTGCCGTACTGTTTGAACCCCTGGATCGCCATCCACTGTAGCGGTGCCCAGCCGTTCGGCTTATCCCACTGCTCCCCGGTTTCGTATTCGGTGGCGAGAATGCCGCCCGGCGTGAGGAGGCGTGCTTTAACCGCATCGGACAGCCGTTCAGCCTGCTCATGCGTCGCCATCCCCACATACAGCGGCACAATGCTGGCCGCAGAGAACAGCGCCAGCGCTTCACGCCGCCAGTCGTAATCACGATAACAGCCGTTCTCTTCGTCCCACAGATAGCGGTTCACCGCCGCGCGCCGGTCGCTGGCTTTCTGACGGAACAGCTCAGCCGTCTCTTTATCCCCTTTCGACGCTGAGATATTGGCGATAGCGCTCTCCAGTTTGAACAGGAACGCGTTCAAATCGATGGGGATAAACTGTGTCGTGCGGATGCTGGCCAGCCGCGCAGGATCGCGCAACCAGCGGGACGAGTAATCCCATCCTGAGGCTGCTCCGGCGCGCAGGTCGCGATACACCTCGTTCGGCGGACGACCAGAATGACGGGCGGTTTCTACGTCCTCAATCCACGATTCATCCCGCGGCGTATCGCGATCGTCCCAGTAACGGTTGAGTAATGAGCCATCCGGCATACGTACCGCACTGCGATACGCCTGATTGAGCAGCAGCGATTCCGCCCCGTCCATCCAGAAGGCGTATTCCATTTTGAGATGCTCAAGATAGCGCTTCGCCCCGCGCACGCCGTCCTCTTCAAACAGCTCCACCATCAGGGCAAAAACGGGTGGCTGGGAGCGGCTGAGATAGTAGGTGCGGTTGCCGTTCGGGATATGCCCGTAGCGCTCAATCAGCCAGGCGAAGTTATCGGCCATACATTTCAGCAGATCGTTACGTCCGCTCTCTGCAAGCCCCAGCATGGAGAAGTATGAGTCCCAGTAGTAGGTCTCGCTAAATCGTCCGCCGGGCACAATATAAGCCTGCGGCAGCGCCAACAGCGACGACCACGGGATGTGATCCTGCGGCTCGCGCGTCAGCACCGGCCACAGATTATCAATGTGTTCTTTCAGGGAGAGGCCGGGATCAGAGACGTACTCTTTGCTGTAGTCCTCCGGCAACCAGAAGTGATTCTCCACAAAGCGCGCCAGGTCAAAATCACGGTGACGACGCACCTTGCGATAGCGGATCAAAATATCCAGCGGATCCATCTTCGGCGCGCAGTCGGGAAAGGTTTTGCTGTCCGCAAACAGCCGCGACGACTGGACGTGTTCAAACAGTTCAAGGTAGCGGTCTGCGGGCGTCAGGGCATCGGACGCCGGCAGTCCTTCAATCATTTCCGGTTCCGGCTCTGCCTCGATCATCTCATCCAGTTTTAACTCACAGGGATCGGTTTCGTAGCGCAGCTCTTCTGCGATTTCAAACTCGATATCCTCGGCAGTCTGTAGTTTCTGGTTGAACATGGTGTTCAGGACCTCCGGTTTTTGTCGTAACAAATACGGGTTTTTCCCGGCTATCTTTTAAGCGTAGACATTCGCTTCGGTTAATGCGGTGCGAAGTGTGCGGTAGATCACGCTTTCAAAATGGATTTAAACACGCTGAAAATCAGATATCCCTTTGATTATGAAATCATTAAATCAGTATCTTTGGATACAAAGCAGGAATAAAATTCAGAGCATTCGGTATTCTGCATAACGCAGGGATTAATGCGCCTGACGCGCATCGCCTGAAAGGCTGTTGGCGGTTTGATTGGCTTTCTGGCTGGCGCCTTCGCTTTTATCCATCGCCTTGCTGGCCGCTTTTTCCGCATGGGCGGCGCTGTACGCAGCCAGATGGGAAATCACGATGGCGTAAATGCTCATTAATGACACCCAGAGGATGCTATTTTTCCACCACAGCAGGGTAGGGATCGTCAGTATCGCCCATACCAGCGCGAGAACAAGGTGCATTTTGGCCATCAGTTTTGCGGTGATCTTCACGTGCATTTTCATATCTCTAATCTTTTTCCGTAGTAACAGGCGAACGCGTAGCGCTTTCTAAGATTAGTTAATTCCACCGCGGGTAGCGGGTTATTTTGTTACCGTTTGTACACCCGTTGGGTTTACCCATCACAGGCATAAAAAAACCGGCCAGCTGGCCGGTTTTGTTGCGGATCAGACGGATCAGCGCATGGTTACAAACTCTTCCGCCGCAGTCGGGTGGATCGCCACGGTGTTATCGAAGTCTTTCTTCGTTGCGCCCATCTTCAGCGCCACCGCGAAGCCTTGCAGGATCTCGTCCATGCCGAAGCCAATGCCGTGGATGCCGACGATCTTCTCGTCCGGGCCAACGCAGACCAGCTTCATCCGGCACGGCTGACGATGCGAGGTGACGGCGGTATACATCGCGGTAAACGCCGATTTATACACTTTCACCTGGTCATCACCGTACTGCTCGCGCGCCTGCGGCTCGGTTAAGCCGACGGTACCGATTGGCGGGTGGCTGAAGACCACGGTCGGAATATTGCTGTAATCCAGATGTTCGTCCGGCTTGTTGTTAAACAGACGTTCGGAAAGACGACGCCCCGCCGCCACGGCAACCGGGGTCAGTTCAACCGCACCGGTGTTATCGCCCACGGCATAAATGCCCGGTACGCTGGTGTTCTGGAACTTATCAACGACGATGTAGCCTTTTTCATTGGTTTTCACCCCGGTTGCGGCCAGGTTGAAGTTGTCGGTGGCCGGTTCACGGCCAATCGCCCAGATCAGGCAATCAACGGTCTGGCTACGGCCATCTTCCAGCTCAAGCGTCAGGCTACCGTCCGCATTTTTCACCACCGCTTTTGGTACGGCGTTGGTGTGCAGGGTTGGGCCTTCGGTGTTCATCACTTCAACCAGCGTATCGACGATCAGCGGGTCAAAGCTGCGCAGCGGCGCGTGCTTACGCACGAACAGGTGGGCTTGTGCGCCCAGACCGTTAATCACGCCGGCCAGCTCAACCGCGATGTAACCTGCGCCCACAATGGCAACGCGTTCTGGCAGAGCAGGCAGCTCGAAGAATCCGTCGGAGTCGATACCGTATTCCGCGCCCGGAATGTTCGGGTGGCTCGGACGGCCGCCGGTAGCGATCAGGATGTGATCGGCAGTGATCGTCTCGCCGTTTACCTCGATCGTCTTCGCATCCACGAAACGGGCGAAGCCGCGGATCACGTCGACGTTATTCTTGCCCAGCACGTTATCGTACGAGGTATGAATACGGTCGATGTAGGCGGTACGGCTGGCGATCAGTTTGTCCCAGTCGAAATGATTGATCGTGGTGTCAAAACCGTAGTCCGGGCCATACATATGGATAGCTTCACGGATTTGCGCGGCATGCCACATCACTTTCTTCGGTACACAACCCACGTTCACGCAGGTGCCGCCGAGTTCTTTGGCTTCAATCAGCGCACATTTCTGGCCATACATGGCCGCACGGTTGATGGAGGCGATGCCACCGCTGCCGCCGCCGATTGCGATGTAGTCATAATGCTTAGTCATAGCGTTGTCCTTAATCGTGAATTGCCGCGATTGTATACCTGAAATCAATAGTTTCCACCGATGGCTGCGATTACTCCGGCACGATCCAGCTTACGGTGGCGTGTCCTGTTCCGGCTGGCACCAGCGTTTTGTGCAGCCACGGCAGGACGTTGTTCATCTGTGCTTCAAGCTTCCACGGCGGGTTAATCACAATCATGCCGGAAGCGGTCATGCCGCGCTGGTCGCTGTCGGGGCGCACAGCCAGCTCAATTTGCAGGATTTTACGAATGCCGGTCGCTTCGAGGTCTTTGATCATGCGTTTAATTTGCGCGCGCAGCACCACCGGATACCACAGGGCATAGGTACCGGTCGCAAAGCGTTTGTAACCTTCATTGATGCCAGTCACCACCGCCTGATAATCGGTTTTGATTTCGTACGGCGGGTCGATCAGCACCAGGCCGCGACGGGAAACCGGCGGCAGCTTCGCTTTCAACTGCTGGTAGCCATCGGCTTTATCCACGCGGGCGCGGTTATCTTTCTGAAACTCTGAGCGCAGCAGCGGGAAGTCGCTCGGGTGCAGCTCGGTCAGCTGGAGGCTGTCCTGCTCGCGAAGCAGCTGGCGGGCAATCAGCGGGGAGCCAGGGTAATAGCGCAGCTGACCGTTGCGGTTGAAGTGGTTCACCACGCCGATGTACGGCTCCAGCTCGGCAGGCAGATCGTCCTGCTGCCAGATACGCGCAATCCCTTCCAGATATTCACCGGTACGCTCGGCATGCTCGCCGCTCAGCTGATAACGGCCCGCGCCCGCGTGGGTGTCCAGATAAAGGAACGGTTTATCCTTTTCTTTAAGCGATTCAATGATCAGGCTCTGAACGGTGTGTTTGAGGACGTCGGCGTGGTTGCCTGCGTGGAAGCTGTGGCGATAACTGAGCATGGGTAATGATATTCCGCTGAATTGACGATTTGCCACAGTTTACAGCAGAACGGCACAGATTACCCGCAGGCCCGGTAAGCGCGGCTATTGAAATCCTCTACACTTAACCCCATTACTGAACAATATGCACAGCGCCGGATGCGCGCTTCATTCATCTATTTCAACAGGACAGCGTTTATGACCAATCCATTACTGACGCCTTTTTCGTTGCCACCGTTTTCTAAAATCCTCCCTGAGCATGTGGTTCCAGCCGTTACCCAGTCGCTGGACAACTGCCGCGCGGCGGTAGAAAGCGTGGTTGCGCAAGGCGCGCCGTACACCTGGGAAAATCTGTGTCAGCCGCTGGCCGAAGTGGACGACGTGCTGGGACGTATCTTCTCCCCGGTGAGCCACCTGAATTCGGTGAAAAACAGCCCGGAGCTGCGCGAAGCCTACGAACAAACCCTGCCGCTGCTCTCTGAGTACAGCACCTGGGTCGGTCAGCACGAAGGGCTGTACAAAGCCTACCGCGACCTGCGCGACGGCGACCACTATGCCGAACTGAACACGGCGCAGAAAAAATCGGTCGATAACGCGCTGCGTGACTTTGAGTTGTCCGGTATCGGTCTGCCAAAAGAGAAGCAGGTTCGTTACGGTGAAATTGCCGCGCGCCTGTCTGAGCTGGGCAACCAGTACAGCAACAACGTCCTTGATGCCACCATGGGCTGGACGAAGCTGATTACCGATGAATCCGAACTGGCGGGTATGCCGGAAAGCGCGCTGGCGGCGGCAAAAGCCCAGGCCGAAGCGAAAGAGCAGGAAGGCTTCCTGTTAACGCTGGATATCCCAAGCTATCTGCCGGTGATGACCTACTGCGACAACCAGGCTCTGCGCGAAGAGATGTACCGCGCCTACAGCACCCGCGCCTCCGATCAGGGGCCGAATGCGGGCAAATGGGACAACAGCCCGGTGATGGCGGAGATCCTCGCCCTGCGTCATGAGCTGGCTCAGCTGCTGGGCTTCGACAGCTACGCGGATAAATCCCTCGCCACCAAAATGGCCGAGAACCCGCAGCAGGTGCTCGACTTCCTCACCGATCTGGCGAAACGCGCCCGTCCTCAGGGTGAAAAGGAACTGGCTCAGCTGCGCGCCTTTGCGAAAGCGGAGTTTGGCGTGGACGAGCTTCAGCCGTGGGATATCGCGTACTACAGCGAAAAGCAGAAACAGCACCTTTACAGCATCAGCGACGAACAGCTGCGTCCGTACTTCCCGGAAAACAAAGCCGTTAACGGCCTGTTTGAAGTGGTAAAACGCATCTACGGCATTACCGCGAAAGAGCGTACCGACATCGACGTCTGGCATCCGGACGTGCGCTTCTTCGAGCTGTATGACGAGAAAAACGAACTGCGCGGCAGCTTCTATCTGGATCTTTATGCGCGTGAAAACAAACGCGGCGGGGCGTGGATGGACGACTGCGTGGGCCAGATGCGTAAAGCGGATGGTACCCTGCAAAAACCGGTCGCCTACCTGACCTGTAACTTTAACCGTCCGGTGAGCGGCAAACCTGCGCTGTTTACCCACGATGAAGTGATCACCCTGTTCCACGAGTTCGGTCACGGCCTGCACCACATGCTGACCCGCATCGAAACCGCTGGCGTGGCCGGTATCAGCGGTGTGCCATGGGATGCGGTCGAACTGCCAAGCCAGTTTATGGAAAACTGGTGCTGGGAGCCGGACGCGCTGGCGTTTATCTCCGGCCACTACGAGACCGGCGAACCGCTGCCGAAGGAACTGCTGGATAAAATGCTGGCGGCGAAAAACTACCAGGCGGCGATGTTCATCCTGCGTCAGCTGGAGTTCGGCCTGTTCGATTTCCGCCTGCACGCCGAATTCAGCCCGGAGCAGGGGGCGAAAATCCTTGAAACGCTGGCCGAGATTAAAAAGCAGGTCGCCGTTATTCCAGGCCCAACCTGGGGACGCTTCCCGCATGCGTTCAGCCATATCTTCGCAGGCGGATACGCCGCAGGCTACTACAGCTACCTGTGGGCCGACGTGCTGGCGGCGGACGCCTTCTCTCGCTTCGAAGAGGAGGGGATTTTCAACCGCGAAACCGGTCAGTCGTTCCTCGACAACATCCTGACCCGCGGCGGGTCAGAAGAGCCTATGGAGCTGTTCAAACGCTTCCGTGGCCGCGAGCCGCAGCTGGATGCGATGCTTGAGCATTACGGGATCAAAGGCTGATTGATACGTGAAGATCTGCTTAGTGGATGAAACGGGCGCCGGGGACGGCGCCTTATCTGTTCTGGCGGCCCGCTGGGGGCTGGAACATGATGAAGATAACCTGATGGCGCTGGTGATGACTACAGCGCATCTCGAATTACGCAAGCGCGACGAGCCGAAGCTTGGCGGCATTTTTGTCGATTTTGTCGGCGGCGCGATGGCGCACCGGCGTAAGTTCGGCGGTGGTCGCGGCGAAGCGGTGGCCAAAGCGGTCGGCATTAAAGGGAGCTATCTGCCGGACGTGGTGGATGCCACGGCGGGGCTGGGGCGCGATGCCTTTGTGCTGGCGTCTGTCGGCTGTCGGGTGCGGATGCTGGAGCGCAATCCGGTTGTCGCCGCGCTGCTCGACGACGGGCTGGCGCGGGGCTACGCGGACCCGGAAATCGGTCCGTGGTTACAGGAACGTTTGCAGCTTATTCACGCCTCCAGCCTGACGGCGCTGACGGACATCACCCCGCGTCCGCAGGTGGTTTACCTCGACCCGATGTTTCCGCATAAGCAGAAAAGCGCGCTGGTGAAGAAAGAGATGCGGGTGTTTCAGTCGCTGGTGGGGCCAGATTTAGATGCCGATGGCCTGCTGGCGCCTGCTCGTCAGCTCGCGACGAAGCGGGTGGTGGTCAAGCGCCCGGACTACGCGCCGCCGCTGGCGGACGTAGCGACCACTAACGCGGTGACCACGAAAGGGCACCGGTTTGATATTTATGTCCCCTCACCCTAGCCCTCTCCCCATAGGGGAGAGGGAACGATCGAGCCCCTCGCCCCTATGGGGAGAGAGGTTGGGGTGAGGGGTATTTAACGCACTTACTCGTCTTCTTCGTCACGAAGTGGGACAATCAGCATATCCACGTGAACGGTATTAATCAGCTGGCGCGCGGAAGACATCAGCTTGCTCCAGAAGTCCTGATGATGACCACATACCACCAGATCCATATCGTATTTCTTAATGGCGTCAACCAGCACCTGGCCCAGATCGCCGCTACCGCTTAAGGTTTCAGTGATCGGATAGCCCGCGTTAGTGGACAGTTCGCTCAGGGCATGGTGAGTTTCTTCGGAGATGCGTTTCTGCATATCGCCGAGATTTACGTCGATCAGACCGGTGTAGAGGTCGGAGTAATTCACATCAACGTGAATCAGGGAGACTTTCGCGTTGTAGGGACGTGCCATGGATACTGCTTTATCAACCAGCACTTTGCTCTCCGGAGAGAGGTCTACCGCGATGAGAATGTGTTTGTAAGCCATAGTGTTACTCCTTCCTTAAGTTATCGATGACTAAATGAGAATGCCGTCGTCTGATACTTTCATTACGGCCCAGTTAAACATATTTTTCAAGCTTTGGTGTTGATAACGATTAACCTTGTGGCAAAAAAATTAACGGATCTCCTACACTATTTAATGAGCCGTTCGGATATTAAAACGCGAACCGGATCGACTTTTGGTCATTCTTTCACTGAACTGTCTGTCAGGGCATTGGGGTGCGGTAGCTCAGGAGCCTTGCTTCGTGGGCGGACGCCGGGGAGGATGTATGATTAGCACCGTCGCATTGTTTTGGGCGTTATGCGTAGTTTGCATAGTGAATATGGCGCGCTACTTCTCATCATTACGTGCGCTGTTAGTGGTACTTCGTGGTTGCGATCCGTTGCTGTATCAGTATGTGGACGGTGGAGGATTCTTCACCTCGCATGGACAGCCCAGCAAGCAGATGCGTCTGGTGGGGTATATCTACTACCAGCGTTACCGCGATCACCACGATGAAGAGTTTATCCGTCGCTGCGAGCGCCTGCGTCGTCAGTTCATTTTGACCAGCGCCCTGTGTGGTCTGGTTGTGGTGAGCATGATTGCACTGATGATTTGGCACTGAGCATAAAAAAAGCGGGCCAGTTTCCTGACCCGCTTTTTTGTCGCCTTTAGCCGATTAAATCAGCTTCAGCGAAATCCAGTACAGACCGCCAGACAGCAGGATGGACGCCGGGAGGGTGAACACCCAGGCCATCAGAATGTTGGTCACGGTTTTACGCTGCAAACCGCCGCCGTCAACAATCATGGTACCTGCCACGGACGAAGAGAGTACGTGGGTGGTGGAGACTGGCATACCGGTGTAGCTCGCCAGACCGATAGACACTGCCGCCGTCATCTGCGCGGACATACCCTGCGCATAGGTCATGCCTTTCTTACCGATCTTCTCGCCGATGGTGGTCGCCACACGACGCCAGCCAATCATCGTACCGATACCCAGCGCCAGTGCGACCGCCATGATGATCCAGATTGGCGCGTACTCAATGGTGTTGAGCATATCGCCTTTCAGTTTCTTCAGCAGACGCTTGTCGTCAGCATTAACCTCTGGCAGCTTCGCGACTTTATCGGTCACGTCGGAGATACAGAGCATGATGCGACGCAGCTGACCGCGCTGTTCAACAGCCAGTTTGTCGTAGCTTTCGATATCGGCCAGCATACCTTTCGCACGTTCCAGCGCGTTAACCGCGTTTGCCGGATGGCAATGGAACTCGCCCGGTGCCGTCGTTGCGCCTGAATCCGGAGAAGGAATCAGCTGGTCCACGCCGGTGGCTTTCTTCAGCAAATCAGGATGCTGCTGGAAGTAAGTCTCAACGTTGTTTACCGCATCACGGGTACGGGTGATTTCGTAACCGGAGGCATTCATGTTTACCACGAAGCCCGCCGGTGCGACGCCAATCAGAACCAGCATCACCAGACCGATACCTTTCTGACCATCGTTCGCGCCATGAGAGAAGGCCACGCCGATAGCGGAAATGATCAGCGCGATACGCGTCCAGAACGGCGGCTTTTTCTTGCCGTCTTTCTTCTCACGCTCTGCTGGCGTCAGGTGGATACGCGCACGTTTCTTCGTGTTGCTCCAGTAGCGACGCAGGATGAAAATCAATCCACCCGCGACCACCAGACCCACGATAGGAGAGATGATCAGAGAGCCGAAAATACCCAGTACTTTAGGGAGGTTCAGCGCATCAACAACCGATGTACCGGTCATCAGGGCGTTGGTTAAACCGATACCGATAATCGCGCCGATAAGGGTGTGAGAGCTGGATGCCGGCAGGCCGAAATACCAGGTACCAAGGTTCCAGATAATCGCAGCAAGCAGCATTGAGAACACCATGGCCAGGCCATGACCGGAACTCACGTTAAGCAGCAGATCCGTTGGCAGCATATGCACGATCGCATACGCAACGCTCAGTCCGCCCAGGAGGACACCAAAAAAGTTAAATACCGCCGCCATAACGACCGCAAGCTGCGATCGCATTGCGCGAGTGTAGATAACCGTTGCAACTGCGTTTGCAGTGTCGTGGAAGCCGTTGATCGCTTCGTAAAACAGCACAAAAACCAGAGCAAGCAATAGTAAAAGCCCGGTATGTAAATCCAGGCCGGCAAACAAATGTAGCATAGGACGTTACGCCATTTTGAGGACATGAACGCGGCGCATTATCCAGGACAAATGCGCAACGGGCAAAGTGAAATATAGACTTTTTTTGACATACCACCTGAATTGAGAAAAGTGCCTGAAAGGATAATCTTTAAATATCAATGAAATGGCTTTGTAATATCTTTTTACGCTGGTGCGACCACTGAGGAAACTTTACAATCCGCGGCAGTTAACGAAGAGGATTTTGACGTGGAAAGGTTTGATGCCGTAGTAATTGGCGCCGGTGCGGCGGGTATGTTTTGTGCGGCGATGGCCGGACAAGCGGGTCGTCGTGTGCTGCTGCTGGATAACGGAAAAAAGCCTGGTCGCAAGATCCTGATGTCTGGCGGTGGGCGCTGCAACTTTACTAATCTTTATGTCGAGCCTGCGGCCTATTTGAGCCAGAACCGTCATTTCTGTAAGTCTGCGCTGGCGCGCTACACCCAGTGGGATTTTATCGAACTGGTGGGTAAATACGGTATCGCATGGCATGAGAAGACGCTGGGACAGCTGTTCTGCGACGACTCCGCGCAACAAATCGTCGATATGCTGGTGGCCGAGTGCGAGAAGGGCGGCGTGGTAATGCGCCTGCGCACCGAAGTGCTGGACGTCGCCCGTGACGAGCAGGGTTACACGCTGCAACTAAACGGCGAAACCGTCAGCGCCGATAACCTGGTGATTGCCAGCGGTGGCCTGTCGATGCCGGGGCTGGGCGCCTCGCCGTTCGGCTATAAAATTGCCGAGCAGTTTGGCCTGAAGGTGCTGCCCACCCGCGCCGGGCTGGTACCGTTCACGCTGCATAAGCCACTGCTGGAACAGCTTCAGACGCTCTCCGGCGTGTCTGTGCCATCGGTCATTACGGCCGAAGACGGCACGGTATTCCGCGAAAACCTGCTCTTCACCCATCGCGGACTCTCGGGGCCAGCGGTATTGCAGATCTCCAGTTACTGGCAGCCGGGGGAGTTTGTCTCCGTGAACCTGGTGCCGGACTGCGATCTGGACGCCTTCCTCAACGAGCAACGCGCCGCGCACCCGAATCAAAGCCTGAAAAATACCCTGGCGATGCAGCTGCCGAAGCGTCTCGTGGAGTGCTTGCAGGTGTTAGGGCAAATTCCGGATGTCGCGCTTAAGCAGCTCAACAGCCGCGAGCAGGAAACGCTGGTAGAGACGCTGACGAACTGGCGCGTACAGCCAAACGGCACCGAAGGTTACCGCACGGCGGAAGTCACGCTGGGCGGCGTGGATACAAACGAACTCTCATCCCGCACGATGGAAGCCCGCAACGTGCCGGGTCTTTATTTCATCGGTGAAGTGATGGATGTTACCGGCTGGCTCGGCGGGTATAACTTCCAGTGGGCGTGGGCTAGTGCCTGGGCATGCGCGCAGGCACTCGCTGATGTCCGAGGACAATAAAGTTGTACACAAAGCACTAAAGTTGTAACCATTCTCAAAAAACGACGCTAATGTTGTATACTTACTGAATGTGTGGTTATAGGGTTGGAGACTATAAAATGCACATATAGGTACGTATCAATGTCGTTTTTAGGGTACGATCATGGCTAGGGGTAGGCGTCTCAAATCCTATTTGGATTATGAAAATGCGCTAGGTGACGGCATAGGAGTGGGCTATGGCCAAAGTTATCAGCCCTGGCTTAGAGCTCAGGACGTTAAATCCCGTGGAAACCGTTCGATAGTCTTTGGCCTTAAGACGTTTCGAAACCATCATCTCCTTTCTTCTGTCGAAAGTAACTTTTTCTATCTGGCTGAGTTTAATGACTCGGTGATTGATATCCGGGAACAATTCCCACTCTTTCCTCTCCGGCTTACCCAACAAATAGCAAATCATCTACATTTTCAACATCCTATGGTGAGGGGAGTAAGAGGAGTACCTGTCGAAGTTCTGAATGTTATGACAACCGATTTTTTACTGACCTTGAGAACTCCTGAAGGCGGACTTCGATACAAAGCTATAGCAGTAAAACATAACGAGAGCATACCTGAACGCGAAGCCCAAAAACTTGAAATAGAGAGGATGTTTTGGCAGTTGATTGATGTTGAGTTTCAAATTTATGTTGGCTCGGAACTCAATAACGTCGTCGGTAAAAACATTTGCTGGGCTACTTCTGTATTAAGAGATGGTTCTGAATTTTATGATAAATATCCTCTTGATAAAATCCTATGGAAGCTTAAACCAGATGTTTATCCCATAGTAGGACTACGTGCAATGATTTCATCAATCTTTGGGGTAGATGCACAAGAAGCGATGATGTTATTGCAGGCAATGATTGGATTAAAAATGATAAATGTTGATTTATCATATCCAATACTCGAAACCGGTCTGATAAAGATAATTTCCAATGACCACTATATAGGACTGAACGCAAATGGATATTATTAGGAATTCAGTCTGGCTCTCTCAAGGCACTGATTTGCTTGCAGAGGGACTTTACCGTGTTTTGGATTTTGACAGAAAGGTCGATTTGTTAATTTTGTTTAAAATAAAATCAGAAAGAACGGGTAAGCCAATCCCTTTCTCATTTTCAATGTTTAAATATTATATTGAATCAAATAGCATAACTTGTAAAGATTATATATATCCTTCATATATGTTAGTAGATGAGAAAGAATTAACAGATAAAGACAGAGGAAGGCGAGATGAAAATTACAATATCATTAAAGATCTTGTAGATGACAGAATGTTTCTGTTCGACTATGCATTACATAAAAAGTCGCACCTTTTAATGGATTACTCAAGAAATAAAAAAATATCACAATATACTATCAGAACGCTTCTGGCGTTGTATTGGCGACATGGGCAGGATATTTATGCATTGCTACCCGCATTCTCGAACTGTGGCGCCGCTGGGAAAAGTAGAATCAAACATGAAATTAAACTTGGGAATTCCAAAAAAAACAGAGCATTACCTAATGAACGATCACGTGTTTTCATTCTTAATGAAAGAGATATAAATAATATTAGAAAATCTCTCATTACGTATCATTATAAAGTTAACGGAGATACGATAAAGAAAACATTAGAGAGACATATTGATTTGTATTTTAGGGATGAAATTAAAACAGCAAACCTAGAAAATAGAGCTCCATATGTTCCTTCTTTAAAACAATTTTCATACTGGAATAAAAAACTCTTCACTAAAGATTTCTCGATAAATAAGAAGAACACGAAAAAAGAAATAGACCTCAAAATGCGGGCGCTTTTAGGTAGTGTGGCTAATACAACTGTTTTGCCGGGTGATGTTTTCGAAATAGACTCAACTGTCGCTGATGTACATCTTATTTCGAGTTTAAACAGACGAAAAGTCATTGGGCGTCCTACTATTTATACAGTGGTGGATCGTGCAACAAGAATGATTGTTGGCCTTCATGTTTCTTTATACCATGCTTCATGGCGAGCCGCCCGACAAGCGTTAGCAAATTGCTTTATGCCAAAAAAAGAATATTGTAGATTATTTGGAATCTCTATTACTGATGATGATTGGCCTTGTTCTCACATTCCATTAACATTGATGTGTGACAACGGGGAGATGATTGGTCTTAAACCTCAGGAAGAGATGACCCCCCTGACAAAACTTGAGTTTGCGCCAGTCGGTAGAGGCGACAGAAAAAGCATTGTTGAACGCTGTTTCGGCATTCTGAATGATGAGGTTATTCATAGGCTTATTGGAACAACACGAAGGGGAAAGATTGTTAAAGGAGAGCCAACACCGCAATCCAGGGCTTGTTTAACGATTCAGGAGGTCACGTCTTTACTGATTCGGGAGATACTTGCACATAATCAGAGAACGTATGAGGAACTGGCTTATATCAATCCTTACTGATTGAAAATGATCTCGTAATATCACCAAAAAATAGTTGGATGATAAGCTTAAAGCACGGGAGATTCAGCGCAAGAGCCGTTGGGGCCGACGAAGTGATCGCACGATTGTTAATCCCTGTGAACGCTAACATTACCGCCGGTGGGATTCAGTACAATAATCTTTTTTATGAATGTGATCCTGAAATTGCATCAGGTGTCAGAGTATTTGGAAGAACCACTTGTGAAGCAAGAATAGATGACAATTGCGTAGATTATATATATGTAAGATTTGACAAAAATAGCATTTTCAAAAAACATTACCTACTTAAGAAAAGAGATGTATTTAAAGGGAAAGCTCATCTTGATACAGATGTAATGGCTGATTGGGTAGATACTCAAAAAGAAATTAATTTATTTACTCTGGATTCGCTCAGCAATATCAATAATAAAGATGAATTTAACAGGAAAGGTAACGAAAGATTAAATGAAATATACGAATCTCGCCGGGTACATGGTAAAGATATTAAAAAGAACAGGAAAAATGAACTTGATTCATTAGGGCGAACTCATGTTGCTAATGGAAGATCTGAACCCCTACTTCCTTCATCCAGTAATGTTCTGCTTTTGCCTGGCCGGGAGGAAGAAACAAAGATGGTTAAAAGGTAACGAAGAAGACTGAGGACGCAGAATAATGAATCTTATACGGCGCGTTTCAGCGATATATAAAGAACAGGAAGTTACCTGAGTATCGTGCAATCCCTTAATTGAAGCACTTCCTGAAGCGCTTACGGAAGATGAAGTACTTCTGGAAATGAGTTATTTCCCCGAAATTGACGAAAAAATCCGCTGGACTGCCCCGGCGAATGTTAGAGAGCAGTATGTCGAACGTATAAAGAAATTCCGTTGCCCTCAAACCAATCTTATCCAGGCTTATAAGATGATCTTACGGGCACTTAGGGAAAGCTATGCAGCTCGTAATCCTTTAAAAAGCGGAACAATTCAATATCTTCATTACTATGGAAATGAGCGTCCTGATATTGAGCCAGAAAGTGGATATTTTAAATCCCAGGCTGAAACTATTACGATAGTTGGAATGAGTGGTTCTGGAAAAACTACCATGATTGAGCAAGTCATGGATCATTTCCCTCAGATTATAGAACACAGCAGCTATAAAGGAGTTTTTCCCGGCTTCAGTAAGCAAATTGTATGGGTAAAGATTAATTGTCCATACAATTCAAGTGTGAGAGACCTTTGTGAAGAGATTTTACAAAAATTAGATGATGCAATTGGTATTGAACGAACTACACCTGAGATTAGAAATGGTGCTCTGGCTCGCCAGATTGCACAAAGAATTAAATCATCATTTTTGGGTATCCTTGTTATTGATGAAATGCAGAGGCTTAAATTTTCAAGAACCGGGGGTGAGAGTAAGTTGATTGATTTTTTACATGAAATTGTAGATTCCATGGGGGTATCTATGGTTTTTTGTGGAAATCATCCTTTTGACGAGACGCTGACAAAGAAAATGAGAATTGCCAGGCGGGCAGAGTCTGGTGGTTACATGAAAATTAAGAATGTTAGATACGATTCACAAGACTGGCAATCGTTTATTCATTATTTATGGCCATTACAATGGACAAATGTTGAAACTCCATTAAATGATGAGTTAAACGAAAAATTATTCATTTTATCTAAAGGCAATATTGGATTGGCTCAGATGATTTATCGGGGGCACAATTAAAGGTTATCGGTAGCGGCAATGAAATCATCACTGGCGCAGTCTTGTCGGCCTCTGTACCGGTACTCGTGAGTCATACGGAGGAATATAAGGATACTCCACTCCCGGGGGCCGCGACTGAAGATGAGGAAGCTAAATGGCTCTCTGCATCTAATGAGGGTGATGCTTCGGCTAAAATCATGGCAGAGAAGTCCCTAAAGTCTTTGATCCCTGGGGATATAGACAGGCCACAGCACAAGGAATTCGTAGGAAAAATAGACGAGGTTTTGCGCAATTTCGACGAGAAAATACTGTCTCTTGACCACGATCTTGTTATCAACAGAACAGCTGAAAAGAAAAATACCTACGATGCTCTTCAGCGTTGCGGGCTTATAAATATAGATCCACTTAATAAATTGTAATGAGGTAACAGTTCGTAACGGTCAAAGAGAGGTGTGGGAAATGAGAATGTTGCCTGTTTTGCCTGATGAATCCTTGTTCAGCCGGTTTTGTCGGACAACTACCGTGTACGGTATGTCCCCATCTTCTCTGTTAACGATCATTTTCAACAAACCTGATATGAACGTCCATCCAATTCTCAATTCAGGATTAAAGGCTATTTCTCTCATACATCCGAAAGGGCAGATCAGCTCTGGCATGAACAGACTTTACTCCCTCTTTTTGCCTGGGCCACTACCAATCAGTCGTAATGAAATTATGGATTTCAACCACGACCCCTGCCAGGCTTAATCGATTGTGGCCGCCTTAGTAATTTTTCACTAGGGGCAGCGCACACTATTGAAGTTTTGCCCGGTTTGCGCTCGTGAAGATACTTTTCATTATGGTGTTACTTATTGGCATCTGGCGCATCAGCTTCATGGGGTTACAACCTGCCATCGGCATCCGGTAGCGCTTGAAAGCATCCATGTCCCTTCTTCACCGCACATACGTATTGGACTGATGCCTCCTGTTTCGTATACAGAACAACTTAGCAATGAGATAGACTTCGATTTTGCTAAGTTTTGTTATAAGTCCCTAAATATAATCAGAAGAAAAGATATTACACACCCCAATTACATGGATGTACTAAAAAGTTGAATTTATTATCATTGGATGGAAATTTAAAGAAAAATGTATTCTACGCACATGTTTATGCTAAGTGCCAGTTATTTGGGGAGGGTTCATCGGGACTTATACCAACATCCCTAACTGATTATCATTACTGGGAGCCTATACTCAAAGACAAATGTTGTCAGCATCCCACAAAGCATCTTTTGCTTTTGTTATTGTTTGTTAAATACTTGCTGGCCAACGTATGCAGGAAGTCGTACTAATAAAAAGAAAGAAATCTTTAAAAGTCATAAGAAATACAGTTTTCATATAGTTGAAAATAATACTAGTGTTAGCAACCTTGGGAAGGAATTTAGTCGCAGCAGATGTTACATTAAAACACTTATTTATAAAAAATACCTGAGGGCGTTTAGCGAACACAAAAATAATATATTCACTGAATTGCTTATCAAGTCTATGGCTGTAAGGGGGTTTAGTCTGGCATCCCATAGCTGAGAAAAACTCATTATCGGAAGGAGCTGTATCCTCTGTAATTCATCTTGTTACGGTTTATGCTCATGGCGTAAAAATGTAAAAAAGATTCTTTAAGACGGCGTCATAAGCAGAAAATATTAAGATTTATACATAATCAATCCGTTTCTATAACACGAAAGTTAGTCAAAGAAAGTTGTTATGCAAGTTTCTATTGGCTAAATAAACATGAATGTGACTGGCTTAATTCCTGTCTTCCTAAAACAATACGATGCTATAAAAATAAAAGAGTAGACTGGAGCGAGAGAGATATTATCTCATCATCATTAATAAATGATGTTTTATCTCAGGGGCAGTACTCGATGTCACTTACAAGTCTAGATGCTTTACTGGGAGGGCATGGCTGGCTTTTGAAATACAGAGAAACTACCAATGACAATGATACTTCTCAGAAAAATGGAACTAATTAAATAAGAGGGAGTTATATGGTTTACGAAAATGAATTGTGGCACAGTTTTCTTCTGCGTTCACAGATAATGTATAACTTA